>JBFHGI010000144.1:0-6110 GCA_041583175.1 Pseudorhodobacter sp.
AATCGCGCGGCCGTTGCCGGTTTGTGCGGATGAGGCGGCGCATGACTGTGCCAGCCTGCCAAAACTGCGCGGCAAGTATGACGTTGTGAACATCAAGCTGGACAAGACCGGCGGGCTGACGGAAGGGCTTGCCCTGAAGCGTGCGGCGCTGGCCGAGGGATATGGGTTGATGGTGGGCTGTATGGTCGGTTCTTCCCTTGCGATGGCCCCTGCCACGCTTTTGGCGCAGGGCGTCGCCTATACCGACCTTGACGGGCCGCTGCTTTTGGCCGAAGACCGCGAGGACCCGCTGGTTTTTGACGCACAGGGCGTCCATCCACCCAGCGCCAAATTATGGGGGTAAGCCATGTCGCGTATCGTTTATGTCAACGGCCAGTATCTGCCAGAAGCCGAGGCCACGGTTTCCATCTTTGACCGCGGCTTTCTGATGGCGGACGGGGTTTATGAGGTGACGAGTGTTCTGGACGGCAAGCTGATCGATTTTGCCGGCCATTCGCGCCGTCTGGCCCGTAGCTTGACAGAGCTGGATATGCAGGCACCTTGCAGCGACGAGGAGTTGCTGGAGATTCACCGCGAGCTGGTATCGCGCAATGATATCACCGACGGGATGATTTACTTGCAGGTGACGCGCGGCAATCCCGGTGACCGCGATTTCGTCTTCCCGGACCCGGCGGCGACCAAGCCGACGCTGGTTCTGTTTACGCAGTCAAAGCCGGGGATGGCGGAGAGCCCTGCCGCGCAGGTCGGGCTCAAGGTGATCTCGATCGAGGATATTCGCTGGGGTCGCCGCGATATCAAGACTGTGCAGCTTTTGTACCCGTCGATGGGCAAGATGATGGCCAAGAAGGCCGGGGCGGATGATGCGTGGATGGTCGAGGACGGGCATGTCACGGAAGGCACCTCCAACAACGCCTATATCGTGAAAAATGGCCGTATCATCACCCGCAACCTGTCGCATGAGATTTTGCACGGGATCACGCGGGCGGCGGTTCTGAAATTCGCCAAGGAAGCGCAGATGGTGGTGGAGGAGCGGCCCTTCACGATCGAGGAGGCGAAGGGTGCGGATGAGGCATTCATTACCTCGGCTTCGGCTTTCGTGATGCCTGTGGTGGAGATTGACGGGGTCAGCATCCAGGATGGGAAGCCCGGTTCGGTGGCAAAACGGCTGCGCGAGATTTATCTGGATGAAAGCCGCAAAACGGCGATCTGAGCCGGAGGCTAGTCGCGGAGAATCGCGCGCGGAATTTTGGGGAAGCTGTTGATAACAAACGGCTTCCCCTTTTTTGTTTACCGAATGTTAACCCGCAGAGGCGGTCAGCCCCTTAGGTCAACCGGATCGCGGAATTGCTGATGCCGAAACCGTCGTTGTTTTGCAGCGTGAGCGCGCCGATCGCCAGATCATTGGCTGAGATGCCGGTTAGTGTTGCGATCACGGCGTCATCCAGCAGGATCTCTGTCGATGTGCCGTCCAGCGCATCGCGGTAGCCGAGCTGCGGGAAATCATCCGGCGCGTTGTCGACGATGATCCGGATGGATTCACCTGCGAGCGTATCATAATCGGTGATCTCCACCGCGGCATTGCCTTCAACCCAAGTGAGCGCAAAGAGGTCTTCGCCTTCACCACCCGTCAAGGTATCCCCGTTGTCGCCAGCCAGCGCATCCTCGCCCGCGCCGCCATAAAGGGCGTCCGGTGCGTGTTCGCCTTCTTCGGAGGTGATATCGCTCAGGAAGCGGCCAATATCTGCCTCGGTCACGTCCTCGCCGTATTGGGTGCGAAGGGCATCAGCGAATTCAAGTTGCAGGTCTTGCAAACCTTCGGCAAGGCTCAGGTTGGCGGTGGGTGACACGCCGTCGAGAATATCATCGCCATCGCCGCCATAAAGCTGGTCCGCGCCGGTGGAGCCAAGAAGGACATCGTCGCCCGCGCCACCGGTCAAGGTATCATCCCCTGCGCCGCCAACCAGCAAGTCAACGCCTTGACCGCCTTGCAGATTGTCATTGCCTGCGCCACCGACAAGAGCATCCGCGCCATTGCCGCCGATCAGAATGTCGTCGTCGAGCCCACCGTCGAGCAGATCGCTACCTTCGCCGCCCGACAGCGTGTCATCGCCGCGATAACCGAAGATCAGATCATCGCCTTCGCCGCCGTTGATGGCATTGTCACCGCTGGCCCCGCGCAAGATGTCGTCATCGGCGGTGCCATTGACCGCCCCCGTGCCCGTTTCAGGGGATTGTGCCGCATCGTCATCATCCCCCCCGCCTGACAGGAGTGTGCCAAAGGCCAGCGGGACCAGAAGCAGAAGCAGCATTTCCATAGTGTCATTCCCCCCAAACGAAACGCGTGGCACCTGCGGAGCGGCAGCATGGCAGTGCCTTCACTGATTCCATAACATCTGGGTTGGATGTGATAGAGAAAATGGTTTTAAGTCAATATTTTGTGCGTGGTTGGCAGAGGCCGCGCCCGATATGGAAACAATCAGGCGCGACAGGAGGTGATTGGGGCGTTCCGCATCAGGAATCGGTGACGTTTTCCTTGAATGCCTTGGTGAATGCGGCCTGCTTTTCGGCGTCCGCCTCGGTTTGATTGGCGGCGCGCCATTCGTCATAGGGCATGCCGTAAACAATCTCGCGCGCGGCTTCTTTGTCCATCTCGATCCCGCGCGCGTTTGCGGCTTCCTGATACCAGCGCGACAGGCAATTCCGGCAAAAGCCTGCGAGGTTCATCATGTCGATATTCTGAACCTCGGGGCGCTTTTCCATAAGGTGCTCGACAAGGCGGCGGAAGGCGGCTGCTTCGAGTTCGGTGCGGGTGGCGTCATCCATGGGTTTATCCTTTCTCGATATCATTCAGGGCGGCCACCAAAAGGGGGGCCAGACGTTTTGCCCATGCGATCTGGGCCGCTTCATCCGATATCAGGTCATTGCGTAGTTCGATCAAGGTGTTGTGGCGACCCATGTGCAGGGCGTGGCGGTCAATCGCATCGCCGGGCAGGTGGCCGAGATAGGGTTCGTTGTCGCCGATACAAAGGTCGGGCTCGGCCTCCAAACGGGTGATGAAGGCGCGGCTCAGACGGCTATCTTGCGGGGCGTGCAGGATGCCGATGTGCCACGGGCGCGGCGTGCGCCCCCTGAGGCAGGGGGTGAAGGAATGGACCGCGACAATCACCGTATCGGGGCGGCGGGCGGCAAGATCGGCATAGGCCTTGTGGTAGGGGTCATAGAGCGCGTGTTTTCGTTGCGCGATCTGATCGGCCGTGATGTGGCGGTTTTCCGGGATCAGAGTGCCGTCATAGAGTTTCATCACCAAGGTCGGGTCATCCGCGCCGCGGTTCGGGTCAATCACCAGTCGGCTGAAATCCGACAGGATCGCGGGCGCGTTCAACGCCTCGGCCAGGGCGATTGTCACACCTGCCGCGCCGGGATCATAGGCGATGTGGCGGGCCATATCGCTGGGCGCAACGCCCAGGCTGCCGCCGCCGATGTCATGCGGAACACGGTTCGTCGCGTGGTCACAGGTAATCAGGAAGCGCGAGGGCCGGTCTGCGCCGTGGATGTGAAAGGCTGCCTCTGCCTGTGCCGCTGTCATCTTCCGTTAACCTGCCCCTGTTACCCGCCTGTTGAGCCTAGGCTTAAGCAAAGCCGCTTGGCAAAGGAACCCAAATCGTGCAAATACGATTTAAGTTAGCGCTATCAACTCCACCGTTGCCCAAGGGGGCGATTTCCGTCATAACGCCTTTGCCCCATAGACGCATTCAACCCAAACCATAGGAACGAGGCCAACATGAGACGCCTTCGCAACGTTAAAATTGTGGCCACGCTGGGCCCCGCCTCTTCGGATTACAAAACCATTCGTGCCCTGTTCGAGGCAGGCGCAGACGTGTTCCGCCTGAACATGAGCCACGGCACGCAGGATGAGCAGCGCGCGCGCTACGACATCATTCGCAAGGTCGAGGCCGATACGGGCCGCCCGATCTGTGTGCTGGCCGACCTTCAGGGGCCGAAGCTGCGGGTGGGCGTGTTTGCCAATGACGGCGGTGAGGATTTGGTCGAAGGCGCTGCCTTCCGTATGGATCTGGACAAGGCCCCGGGCGATGCGACCCGTGTGAACCTGCCGCATCCGGAAATTTTCGCGGCTTTGGAGGTGGGGTCCACCCTGCTGGTCAATGACGGCAAGATCCGCCTGAAGGTGGAAAAATGCGGTAAGGATTTTGCCGATTGCGTTGTCGTCGTCGGTGGGACCATTTCCAACCGCAAGGGCGTGAACGTGCCGGATGTGTTGCTGCCGCTGGCGGCATTGTCCGAAAAAGACCGCGCCGATCTGGAATTTGCGTGCCAGATGGGTGTGGACTGGCTGGCGCTGTCCTTCGTGCAGCGGGCCGAGGATGTGCTGGAAGCGCGGGAACTGGCCAAGGGCCGTGCGGCGATCCTGTCCAAGATCGAGAAGCCTGCGGCGGTGAAATCCTACGACTCCATTCTGGCTGTGTCGGACGGGATCATGGTGGCGCGCGGTGATCTGGGTGTGGAATTGCCCGTGCATGCCGTGCCGCCGATCCAGAAACGCCTTGTGCGTGGCGCGCGTGCGGCGGCCAAGCCGGTGATCGTGGCGACGCAGATGCTGGAATCCATGATCGAATCGCCGGTGCCGACGCGGGCCGAGGTGTCGGACGTCGCAACGGCAATCTATGAGGGTGCGGATGCGGTCATGCTGTCGGCGGAATCGGCGGCGGGGCAATACCCGGTCGAGGCGGTTTCCACGATGAACAACGTGGCGATCAGCGTCGAATCCGATCAGATCTACCGCGAAGTGATCGAGGCCAGCCGCCGTGGGACGAAAAACACGGTTGCGGATGCGATTGTATCGGCGGCGCGGGAAATCGCGGAGACCACCGACATCAAGGCAATCTGCTGCTTTACCCAATCGGGCACCACCGCCAGCCTTGTCGCGCGCGAACGCCCGCGCACTCCGATCATCGCGCTGACGCCATTGGTGCGCACTGCGCGGCGGTTGACGCTGACCTGGGGCGCGCATTGCACCATCTCGGAGCCGCAAGGGCGGTTCAAAGGGGCGGTGCTGGCCGCGGTACGCGCCGCGCGCAGCTACGGCTTTGCCAAGGAAGAAGAGCAGGTCGTGGTGACTGCGGGGGTGCCGTTCAACGTGCCCGGCACAACCAATATCCTGCGCGTTGCCCCTTGTGATGAACGGTTGATTTACGCATCCGAAGCTGAATAATGCGTTAACAACGTATTATTGTATTTGGAGCGTGGCATGGACCCCGATCTGTTCTTGGTTATTGGCCTGGTCGTCGGAATTCTTGCTATCCCTTCCATGCTGGCTGCCTTTTCAGAAAGCCGCGCCCCCCGAGCGGGCGCGGTTCTTGTTTTGATTGCCGGTGTGCTTGTCGTGCTCGCCGTCCAGAACAAGGGCGGGGGCTATAAGGTCGAGGATGTCCCGCAGGTGTTTTATAACGTCATTGGACGCTATATCCGCTAAGCGCCGTCGATTCCGTCTTGCACTCGGGGTGAACCCATCCTATACGCCGCGCTTCTACAACCGCACGACCGGCCGAAAGTGGCATGCCGAGTCGCGCGATAACCACTCGAACGAGGAGATGGAAATGCCCAAGATGAAGACCAAATCCGCGGCCAAGAAGCGCTTTCGCTTCACCGCATCCGGTAAGGTGAAAGCTGGCCCCGCCGGCAAACGCCACGGCATGATCAAACGCACGACGAAATTCATCCGCGAAGCGACCGGGACCATGATCCTGTCGGATTCGGATGCGAAAATCGTCAAAAAATACATGCCCTATAACCGGTAAGGAGAGCCAAAGATGTCCCGCGTAAAATCTGGCGTCGTTACCCACGCCCGTCACCGCAAGGTAATCAAAGCTGCCAAGGGCTACTATGCCGCGCGCAGCACCAACTTCCGCACTGCAACGCAGGCGGTTGATAAAGCCAACCAATACGCCACCCGCGACCGTAAGACCCGCAAGCGCAACTTCCGCGCGCTGTGGATCCAGCGGATCAACGCTGCTGTGCGTTTGTTTGATGCAAGCTTCACCTATTCCCGTTTCATCAATGGTTTGATGCTGTCGGGTATCGAAGTGGACCGC
>JBFHGI010000145.1:0-6106 GCA_041583175.1 Pseudorhodobacter sp.
CCATGTCAGCGGGCAGTGACAGACCGCCCAGACGCTCACGGTGCAGATCTTCGACATGGTTGCCCATTGCCGCAAACATCCGGCGCACTTGATGGTAGCGGCCTTCGGTGACCGCCAACAGCACCTCGGTTTCAGAGATAACGTCCAACTCTGCCGGGGCTAGAGGCTTTGCCTCGCCTTCCAGCATCAGCAGGCCAGAGGCGAACAGCGCGCCTTCAGTGCCTTTGAGAGGCCGCGCCAGCTTGGCCCGATAGGTCTTCTTGACATGGCGCTTCGGGCTGATGACACGGTGCAAAAGATCACCATCGTCGGTCAGCAACAAGAGGCCCGACGTCTGCTTGTCCAGACGGCCGATGGTCGAGATCGCCGGATCACGCCGCCGCCAGCGATCGGGCAGGATGTCGTAGACCAGCGCGCCTTCTTCCTTGTGAGAGCAGGTCATGCCCAAGGGTTTGTTCAGCAGGATGACCATGCCCGCAACCGGATCAAGCGCCTCGCCGTCGATTTGCATGCGGGCAGGCAAGTCATCTGTCACAGGGATACGGCGGGTCACATCCGACAACTCGGCACCGTCCAAGCGGATTCCGCCCGCCTTGGCCATCCGGGCCATCTCCCTGCGCGAACCATAGCCCATGGACGACAGCAGCTTATCAACGCGCGATGTCGGAATTTTTGCCATTACTCACGGTTCCCCTGGTCCTTGGTCACGAACCGCGCCTTGAGCCGGATAAGCAGCGCGCTGGAAAATGGCAACAGCACATAGCTGATCAACGTGACAACGACCGAGGTCTGCAAGGCACTGCGCCAGAATTTTCCTTGGGAGTCAGGAAAAAGGTAGTCGAGCGGATAGTGCAGGAAATGGCTCAGCAACAAGATCCAGAAGATCAGCACGACAACGATCTCTCCCTTTCTGACGCTCGCCGAAGGTTGTGCGAGCAAGGTCAGATCCCCAAAATGGGTATTCGTCGCGTTATCGTATGAAAGCTGGTCCAATTCCTCGACAAAGGCCTGACGCACAGGTGAATTGATCCATTTGTCATAGTTCTCCTGCGTATCGAACGTAATCACTGTGACCAGTTCGCAATCATTTTGCTTCAGGGAAATACTGTTCTGCAACCCGACAAAGCCGGGCTGCTCCGTAACGGCCAGTTGAATGCTCTTGATCGCATCTTCGATACCATCCGCAAAATCCTTGCGAAACCGCCTGACGATAACGGACAGAATGGGGCGTGTTATTGGAGCCATGGGACGCTGTCTTTCGCTGAGCAGATCGGTTGTCCTGAACGTCTACGCCCGCATGCTGGCAAACGACAGGGATTTGAGGATAGTCATATCCCGACCAGACTTGTCCATGCCTGACGGATAGGAAATTTTGCCGCAGATTGGGACAAAACCCGGTCGCCCTGTGTTCCCTGTCCAACCGGAGTGCGCGTTGCTGGTAATCGCCAGCCAACGGGTACGTTGATCAGATAATCCTGGCTGCGTGGATGCTGCAAATCGACACCATGTCATCGGGCCGTGATCGTGCTATGCTGCATTGCAGCGAAAAAGGAATCACATGGCCCATATCATCACCATTGCCCAGCAAAAGGGCGGCGCGGGGAAAACCACCCTCGCGGTAAACTTGGCCATTTCCTTTTGCAACATGGACAAGCGGGTGGCTCTTCTGGATACCGATCCACAAGGTTCACTCGGTCGCTGGTTCATGACCCGACGCGAGGCTTTGGGCGACCCGGGTTTGGAATTTGCGACCGCATCGGCTTGGGGCGTCGGCTATGAATGTGAAAAGCTGGGGAAAACAAACGACATCGTCATAATCGACACACCGCCAAAGGTTGACAGCGACCTGAAGCCGGCCCTGCGCGAGGCAGACCTTGTTCTGGTGCCTGTCGGCTCTTCCCTGGTCGATCTTTGGGCTACGGATGGTGTGCTGGACCTCGCACAACGCGTGGGCAAGCGCTGTGTGATCGTGTTGAACCGCGTGAAATCCGGCACGCGATTGGCAGACGAGGTTGCAAAGTCAGCGGCGAGCCTGTCGCCCGATATAGCTGCTGCCCGGCTTGGGCAGCGCGTGGCCTATGCGGAATCGCTGGGGCAAGGCCGGAGCGTCGTGGAAGCCGCAAAATCGGCGGCATCAGCCGAGATCCTGGCCCTAGCCACAGAGATATCGGCCCTCTTGCCCGAAAAAGACTAGCCGCGCTCGCGCAAGTCGTTTTACGAACCCGCCACGCAACCCGGCTTAGAAAGAGCCGGGGTTGAGCAAGGATTTAAGAAGCCGCACTTCAATGGCCTTGCTTTCAGCGTCATTCCGCATACTGCGAATGCTCCGGTAGCTGCGGTCTGCGCAAACGGGCGCTTCCTCCCGGCCAAGGCGCGCGACCAGTTGTTCGGTCGGGTGCAAGCCGGCGTTCCGGGAATAGGTGTTCGAGTAGTAGATCGCCAAGGCTTCGCGCGATCCGCGCCCCCACTGGCCATCGACCTTCATTCTATAACAGCCCAGACGGCTCAACTCCGCTTGCGCCGTACGGGCCAAAGCGGTGTAATTGGGATCAACATTCCTCGCGGCGCCAGCCGTTGGAATGGCCGTCAGAAGGGAAAATACAAAGGCTGCTTTCAAAACCGCGTTGGTTTTTGAGAAACGTGTGTTCGCGTGTGCCATGTTTGGGTCCGTCCTAGGTCTAGGAAAAGGCTTCGACTGGTTACACTAACGTTAAAATATGGTCATATCATGGCATGAAAATCGGGCGGATTCTACTCTGCCCGGGGGATTGTCTCGGAAATGGGTGATTTTCCGCCACAGTTGGTTGCTATCGGGCGGCGCGCTTGGCTAGCGGGCACCGCCCTGACCGCCCTGCCCTTCTCTCAAGCGTCGAGTTCAGCGTCCCAATACAGGAAATCCAGCCAGCTATCGTGAAGATAGTTTGGTGGAAAGCGGCGACCATGCGCGTGCATTTCCTCGGGCGTCGGCTGGCGTGGCTTGCGGTTCAACTGCATCCCGCATTCCCGCAAGCTGCGCGAGCCCTTGCGCAGGTTGCACGGGCTGCAAGCGGCAACCACGTTTTGCCAGCTTGTCACCCCTCCACGGGCGCGGGGGATAACATGATCGAAGGTCAGATCGCCTTTGGCGCTGCAATACTGGCAGCTGAATTCGTCCCGCAAGAAAAGATTAAAGCGCGTGAAGGCCACGCGCTTTTGAGGTTGGATAAAATCTTTCAGAACGACGACCGAAGGGATGCGTATCTCTTCACGCTGGCTTCGGACTGTCTGGTCATATTCCGCCACGATCACCACCCTGTCGAGATAGGCGGCCTTTATCGCTTCCTGCCACGGCCAAAGCGACAGCGGATAATAGGACAAAGGCCTGTAATCCGCGTTGAGAACCAAGGCCGGGAAATGTTTCAGGGCCGAAGGCTCCCGCACAAAATTCGTTCTGAAATCGCCATCCATGGTGTCGCTCAATTCCCCTGCGTCCGTCCAACCTCTTGGGCGCGTGGGCGAGAGGCCCCGCCCCTTGGATTGAACTATATATCGCGTTTGCGTTCTGGCAAGCCCCTGAATCTGTACCGCAACCAATCCGCCGCGCTGCAATCCGGGGCTTGCCGAAACTTTAAGCGAAACCCATGACAATCCGGTGACATGGCGCCCCAAATTGCCCTATTTCGGCAAACGGTCCGCCAGAAAGCTCAGCGCGACAGAAAGCCCGTCAGGCGCGATGCCGTGACCGGCACCTTTCATCACATGGCCGTAGGTCTCGAACCCTGCCGCCACCAGCGCATTTCCGGCCAGTCCCATATCCTCGAACGGCACCACCGGGTCCTGATCGCCGTGGATCAGCATCACCGGTGGCTTCACAACGGCCTCGGTCAACAATTCCGGCGCGAGCAACCTGCCCGAGATCGCGACCACACCCGCAATCGCCTCCGCGCGGCGTGGTGCGATGTGCAGGCTGATCATCGCCCCTTGCGAGAACCCGACAAGGGCAAGCGTATCGGGCGTCAGCCCTTCTTCTGCCAGCTTATCCTCCAGAAACGCGTTCAAATCATCGGCCGCCGCCAGCAAGCCCTGACGCGCTGCCTCTTCCGATGACCCGTCGATCCACGGAATCGGAAACCATTGCCGCCCCATCGGCGCGCCGTTGCAAGGTTCCGGTGCATCGGGTGAATAGAACACTGTGTTCGGCAAATGTGGTGCCAGCGGGTCGGCGAGCCCCAGCAAATCGGCCCCGTCGGCCCCGTAACCATGAACAAAGACAACCATGCTGGTGGCACTGCCTTTTGCGGCCCCTTTGCGGGCGGAGGTGAGTGGTCGTGTCATCTGATCCCTTCTTTCGCGGTCGAAACCCTGTAATAGGCCCATAAAATCCGTGCGGCGACCGAACGCCAGGGCGCCCAAGCCTCGGCCAGGCTGCGCATCTGCTTTTCCTTCGGGCGCGCCTCCAAGTCAAACAAGCGGCGCGCAGCCTCCTGCAGCGCAAGATCGCCATGCGCGAAGACATCGGCGCGGCCAAGGCTGAACATGGCATAGATCTCGGCGGTCCAGGTGCCGATACCGGCAACGGCTGTCAGGCATGTGATAACCTCGGCATCCGGCATCCGTTTCAGCGCGGGATAATCTATCTGCGCCCGCGCCAAAGCATGGGCATAGCGGATTTTCTGGCGCGATAGGCCGCAGGCGCGCAAATCATCCTCTGTCGCGGCCCGGACAGCCTGCGCCTCGGTCAGGCCCGCCCCCTCCAGCCGTGCCCAGATCGCCGCCGCCGATTGGGTGCTGACCTGCTGGCCGATGATGGCATCAAAAAGCGCCGGGAACCCATCGGGCTTGAGCCGCAGCGGCAAAGGCCCCGTTGCGCCGAGCGCCGCTGCAAATCTGGGTTCGGACCGCGCCAGCCATTCAGCCCCTTCCAGAACGCAAGCGTCAGATGTGATGATGCGCCCGACCATAGAACCCCTCTTTGTAGGAAGGCTAGTCTGGCCCGCGCGCAGGCGAAACCCCAAAAACTGCCTTCCTCAAAGCCTTGGGGCCCAATCGATTGTAGCTGTGACAATTTCGCGCTTGCCCAGATGCGTCCTGCGGGACTAGTCAACCTTATGAGCCAGACAGACACCCTTCCCGCCCCCGCCCAATCCCGCCGCAATGTGTGGGTCTTGGTTGCCGCCCAAGCCTTTCTTGGCGCGCAAATGCCGATGATTTTCACCATCGCGGGGCTTGCAGGGCAAACGCTGGCCTCCAACGCGTGCTGGGCCACGCTGTCCATCTCGGTAATGGTGATCGGGTCGATGCTCTCGGCCACGCCGTTGTCGGCCGTCATGCAGAAATACGGGCGCCGCGCGGGGTTCCTGATCGGCACCGGCGCAGGGGGACTAGGCGCGGCGATCGGGGCCTTCGGGCTTTACTCCGCCTCTTTCCCGATCTTCCTGCTGGGGGCGCTGTTTTCCGGCACCTATATGTCGGCGCAAGGCTTCTACCGCTTTGCCGCCGCCGATACCGCCTCGGAAGAGTTCCGCCCCAAGGCGATCTCATGGGTGATGGCGGGCGGCTTGCTGTCGGCCATCATCGGCCCGCAGCTGGTCAAGGTCACCGCGCAGGCCTTTGTCGTGCCCTTCATGGGCACCTATCTGGCGGTGATCGTGTTGAATATCGTCGGCTCTTTCCTGTTTCTGGGGCTGAACATCCCGAAACCCGCAGCGCCCAAAATCGGCGATGCGCGTGGCCGCACCCGCTGGGAGATGATCCGCACCCCCCGCATCGCTGTGGCCGTGATCTGCGCGACCGTCTCTTATGCCCTGATGAACCTTGTGATGACCTCTTCGCCGCTGGCGGTCGTCGGTTGTGGTTTTGAGACCTCCAACGCCGCCGATGTGGTGACGGCCCATGTCCTGGCGATGTATATCCCTTCGTTTTTCACCGGCCATCTGATCGCGCGGTTCGGGGTGGAAAAGATCATCGGGCTCGGTCTGATGATCTTGGCCGCTGCCGGGGCCGTGGCCCTGATCGGCGTGCAGCTCGAGAATTTCTTTGCCGCGCTGATCCTGCTGGGCAGCCTGATCACCGGCATCTACATGAGCGCGCATGGCTTCTACCGCTTTGCCGCCGCCGATACCGCCTC
>JBFHGI010000146.1:0-6063 GCA_041583175.1 Pseudorhodobacter sp.
GCTGTTGTCGATGGATTCGACTCTGCGGTCCAACCTGTCGGTGGGGATGCCGCTGGACCTGGCCGTCATCAAGCGCGACGAATGCAAAGTGTCGGAACGCCGCCGGATCGAATCGGGGGATGAGAGCTTCCGTGCAATGTCGGAGGCTTGGTCCAACGCATTGCGCGACGGGTTCTCGCAGGTGAAACTCTGATGGCGGGCGATATGCAGATGCGCCGCGTCGTCGTGACGGAGCCCGTGCATCCGGCAGCACTTGAGTTACTGGAAAACGCAGGGGTCGAAGTGATCGGCCCGTTGGCGGGCGCGCAGGTGCCGCTGGTCGCGGCAGATGCCTTGCTGGTGCGGGTGCGCCCGATTTCGGAGGCGGAGCTTGGCCTCTATCCGATGATCTCCAAGCACGGGGTCGGGGTTGACAATATAGCCATGCAAGCAGCAGAGGCCGCAGGCGTAACCGTGACCAACACGCCGGGCGCAAATGCCCATGCCGTGGCCGAACAGGCGCTGACGCTGATGCTGGCACTGGCCCGCAACCTTGACGGCCAGCGCGCCACGGTGCCGGGGCAGGCCGCGCCGCGCGTGCCGGGCCTGGAAGGCAAGCGTTTGCTGGTGGTGGGCTTCGGGGCCTCGGGCCGCTTGGTCGCCGGCTATGGCAAGGCGCTGGGCATGGCGGTGACGGTCCATTCCCGCAGCCTGAAAGCCGCGCGAAACGCGGGCTTTCCGGTGGCGCCGGACCTGCAGGCGGCATTGGCGCATGCAGATGTGATCTCGCTCCATTGTCCGCTGACCGAGGCGACCCGCAGGATGCTTGGGCCCAAGACCCTTGCGCTGCTGCCAAAAGGGGCGCTGGTGATCAACTGCGCGCGCGGCGGCCTGATTGACGAGGCGGCGCTGGTTGCAGCTTTGGCGGACGGGCATCTTGGCGGTGCGGGTCTGGATGTGACCGTGACCGAGCCTTTGCCGCTGGACGACCCGCTGCGGAACGCGCCAAATGTGATCCTGACCCCGCATGCCGCGACGTTATCGGATGGGGCCTACCGGCGCATGGGCGTGATTGCCGCGCAGAATATCCTCGATTTCTTCGAAGGCCGGTTGAAGCCGGAATACACCCTGCTTCCACGCGAGTGACCGTGTTCAGGCCGGGCGGGGGGCTGTCTGCCCCCCGAACAGCTTTGGGTTCCCCAAAGCTGACCCCCCGAGGATATTTGAGCCGAAAAGAAAGCGGGTGGGGTTAGCGGGTGCTGTCAAACAGCGCGCAGGTTTCATCGTAGAAGCGCTGCCGTGTGGCAGGCACTTCCATCATGATCTCATGTTCCGCATTGGCGATGATGTGAAGTTTGCCCTTCGGCCAATCTGCCATCCGCGCATGGATGGGCGCGGGGTCGACCACTTTTTCCTCCGCCCCCAGAAAGCACAGGGCCGGCAGGTCGGGGGAGGGCATGGTTGACAGTGTCTGGCATTCTTCCATCGCGACATCCAGCCAGTGCAGACCGGGGCCGCCCAAACCGAGTTCGGGATGTGCGGCCAGTTGTGCCTGCATCCAGCTGTAGGTTTCCAGGTCGCGGGTCAGCACATTGCCCGGAAACGGGGTGTAGGTGACGTAGCTGGCGGCAGAGGTGCCGGGCGCATAGCGCAGGCCTTGCCTTAAGGCTTTGGCGCTGCGGGCCAGGGCGCGGGCAATCTGGGCAACGCCGGGGGCAAAGCGGATGCCCCACATCGGGGCGGAAAAGGCAGCGGCCTTGACGTTGAGCCCATTTTTCAACGCGCGCAGGGCAATGCAGCCGCCCATCGAATGCGATACCAAAAAGCGCGGGGAGGCCTGTCCGAGTTCATCCATTTTGGCAAGAACGGCAGATAAGTCTGACTGATAGAAGGAAAAATCCTGCACGTGGCCAACCATCGGGTCCGGTTTCGGGCGGTCCGACAGGCCTTGTCCGCGCCAGTCAATGACAACAGTGGCATAGCCGCGCGCGCCGAAACCGGCAGCCGCGCGGCCATATTTCTCGATATATTCGGTGCGCCCCGGCAGCATCAGAACCGTGCCCTTTTCCCCTTTCGGCCAGAGCGCCATGCGGACCCGCGCGCCATCGGCGGTGCGGAGCCAGTAGGCTTGGCCCCCCTCGGGGCCCTCGGCCAGACGGTGGAAAAGCGGGGCCTCGCCCATCAGCCCAGAACGGAAGCGAGTTTCATAGCCATGCCCATGGAGCCGTCTACCGACAGCTTGCCGGTCATGAAGGCGGTGGTCGGGTTCATCTCTCCATCCAGAATCGCCTGGAACACTTCGGCATCTGCGGTCAGCGTCACATCCGCCTCGTCATCGCCTGCACGTACACCGGCTTCGTCGATCATAATCGCACCTTCGCCAGCCACGACAAATTTCGCAACTCCGTCAAACCCTTGAACCTTCTGGCTCAGCGCCACTACGGCGGCGTCAATCACTGCACTCATCGTTTTTCCTTCCCTTGATCCCTTGAATGTGAGCGGAGAGATATGGCTTTTCCGTCCGCACACGCTACTATCCGAGTTATGAAACCTCACGCGCGCTTTCACAATCGTATCGTTGCGGCACTTTTCTCGATTTTCATCGGGTTAGGGGCTTTTCCTGCTTTGGCGCAAGGCGTGGATGAACTGTTCGACCAGTTGCAGACCGCCGAACCTGCGGTCGCGGCGCGGTTGGAGCGGCAGATTTGGCGGGAATGGTCGAAATCCGGCTCTGCGGCGATGGATTTGCTATTGCAGCGCGGGCGCGATGCGATGGAAGCGGGCGATACGGCCGCGGCGATCGAGCATTTCACCGCCCTGGTCGATCACGCGCCCGATTTTGCCGAAGGCTGGAACGCGCGCGCCACCGCTTATTTCCAGGCGGGCCAGTTCGGCCCCTCGGTTTCCGATATCCAGCATGTTCTGGCGCTGAACCCGCGCCATTTCGGGGCGCTGGCGGGGTTTGGCCGCATTCTGGAGGAAACCGAGCAGGAAGAGCGCGCGCTGCAGGTCTATGAGGCCGCGCTTGCTATACATCCCCATCTGAGCGGGGTAAGTGAGGCGGTAGAACGGTTGCAGACGAAAGCAGCCGGGCAGGAAATGTAAGGCAGGCCAGGCTCTATGCGCAGCACCGCGCGGGTAACGGCGGTTCTGGGACCGACCAATACCGGCAAAACCCATTACGCTATTGAACGGATGCTGGCCCATCGCACGGGGGTGATCGGCCTGCCGCTGCGTCTGCTCGCGCGGGAGGTCTATGACCGGATCGTGGCGCAGCGTGGTCCCGGTGTCGTGGCTTTGGTGACGGGCGAGGAGCGCATCGTTCCCGACCGCACCCAGTATTGGGTCTGCACGGTCGAGGCGATGCCGCTGGAAATCGGCGCCGATTTCATCGCGATAGACGAGATTCAGCTTTGCGCCGATGCCGAGCGGGGCCATGTGTTCACCGACCGTTTGCTGCGGGCGCGGGGCTTGCATGAGACCCTGTTTCTGGGGGCCGATACGATGCGCCCGGCCATCGCTGCCCTTGTGCCGGGTGTGCAGTTCATGGCCCGCCCGCGCCTGTCGGAGCTGACCTATTCCGGATCAAAAAAGATCAGCCGGATGCCGGAACGCAGTGCGATTGTCGGCTTTTCGGTTGAGAACGTCTATGCGATTGCCGAGTTGATCCGCCGCACCAAGGGCGGTTGTGCCGTGGTGATGGGGGCGCTTAGCCCTCGCACGCGGAATGCGCAGGTCGATCTCTACCAGAACGGCGATGTCGATTATCTGGTGGCGACCGATGCGATTGGCATGGGGTTGAACCTTGATATCAAGCATGTGGCGTTTTCCTCGACCGTGAAATTCGATGGCCGCCGGATGCGCGCGCTGTTTCCGCAGGAACTGGCGCAGATTGCCGGGCGGGCCGGGCGGCACATGACCTCTGGCACCTTTGGTGTGACGGGAGAGGCGCGTCCTCTTGGCGATGAGATCGTGGAAGCGATCGAGGAGCACCGCTTCCAGCCGGTTCGCAAGCTGTCTTGGCGCAACGAGCAGTTGGAATTTGGCACCATCCCCCGTCTGATCGGCAGTTTGGAACGCCATACGGATGACGAATGGCTGTCGCGCGCGCGGGATGCGGATGACGTGACCGCGCTCAAGACCCTTTCGGCGGTCCCGGAAATCAGTGACCGGGTTCGGACCCCGCAGGATGTGCGCCTGCTGTGGGACGTCTGCCGCATCCCCGATTTCCGTGGCATTTCGACCACGGAACATGCCAGCCTGTTGCAGACGATCTTCGATCACTTGCGCAAAGGGCAGATTCCCGCCGATTGGCTGGCGTTGCAAATCAAGTTCATTGACCGGACCGAGGGCGATATTGACACATTATCGAAGCGTTTGGCCTTTATCCGGACGTGGACCTATGTTGCCCAACGCAAAAACTGGGTAGCAGACGAATCTCATTGGCGCGACGCGACTCGCGCTGTAGAAGACCGATTGTCAGACGCGCTGCATGCGCGGCTGACCCAACGATTTGTTGACCGGCGCACATCAGTGCTCATGCGCCGGTTGAAGCAGAAGGAGAGCCTTGTGGCCGAGGTTAATGACAAAGGCGAAGTGACGGTAGAGGGTGAATTCGTCGGGAAACTGGAAGGGTTCCGGTTCCGGCAGGATGCCAGCTCCTCCCCCGATGAGGCGCGCACGCTGCGCATGGCAGCGGTGCAGGCGCTCAAGCCTGAATTCCATCTGCGGTCGGACAGGTTTTATAACGCGCCCGACACCGAACTCGATTTCACCGAGCAGGGGGGCCTGATGTGGGGCAGCTCTGCCGTGGGCAAGCTGGTGGCCGGTGCCGACCCGTTGCGCCCGACCGTGGAGGCCTTCGTCGATGAAGACGCAGGCCCCGACATCGCGGAAAAGGTGAAGCGCCGTTTGCAGCATTTCATCGACCGCAAGGTCGCGACCTTGTTCGAGCCGCTTCTGGCCATGAGCCGGGATGAAACCCTGACCGGCCTTGCGCGCGGTTTTGCCTTCCAGATGGTCGAGGCGCTTGGCGTGTTGCCGCGTGAGAACGTGGCGGATGAGGTCAAGGCTCTGGACCAGGAGGCCCGCGGCCAGTTGCGCAAGCATGGCATCCGCTTTGGTCAATACACCATCTTCCAGCAGCTTTTGCTGAAACCCGCGCCGACACGGTTGCGGCTGGTTTTGTGGTCTTTGTCCAATGGCTTGCAGGAATTTCCCGAAAGCCCGCCCCCCGGTCTGGTGACCATCCCGAACATTCCGGATGTGCCGAAACAGCATTACACGCTGGCAGGCTACCGCCCCGCAGGCAGCCGCGCGATCCGCATCGACATGCTGGAACGTCTGGCCGATCTGCTGCGCGGTCAGGACAGCCGCGGCGGCTTCGAGGCAACGCCGGATATGCTCTCGATCACCGGCATGACGCTGGATCAATTCGCCGATCTCATGGCCGGTCTGGGCTATAAGGGCGAAAAGGGCGAGCGTCCGAAAACCAAGGCGGCCGCCCCGAAAGAGCTGACCGCCGAGGATATCGCAGCCGCCGCAGCAGCGGCCGCGGCCGATGCGAAAATCAAGGTGCCAGAGGCAGAGGCCGAAGCCAGCGCGCCCGTCGAAGGGGCTGCTGATCCGGTGCCCGCGGGCGAAACACCTGCCGAACCCGCCGCCGACGCCCCCGCAGCGGAAATGGAAGCCTTTATCACCTTCACATGGGCCCCGCGCCCGCGTGCGGACCGCCGTCCCCCCCGCCGCGACAATCGCGCCGCCGCTGCCGCTCCGGCAGAAGGCGGAACCGAGGCCGCTCCGCGCGGCGACCGGCCGGCGCGCCAAGGCAAAGGCGATGGCAAACCGCGCGGCAATGACCGCGGCCCCCGTCCCGAAGGCGGCTTCAAGGGCAAAGGCAAAGGCGGCAAGCCACATGGCAAGCCCCCGCAAAACAGCCCGCAGAAATATGAGGCGCGCCCAACTCGCCCCGAGAAAAAGATCGACCCCGACAATCCTTTCGCGGCGCTTGCAGCCCTGAAAGGGAAGATCTGAGCCTTTGGCGAAACGCGGCGGCACAGGACAAAACACCGATGCGGAGGAGGA
>JBFHGI010000147.1:0-6043 GCA_041583175.1 Pseudorhodobacter sp.
AAGCTCTGTGATGCTCTTGGAGCGCAGGCTGGTGACATCATGTCCGTTGGCCATCAATACTTCCATCGCAAGGGGGTGGGGGGCCGCGCGATGCGCTGTCCCCGCTGAGTAGGCGGCAAAGTGCCCCCCCGCCAGGTCGCGCAGAATCGCCTCGGCCATGAGGGAACGCGCCGAATTGCCAGAGCAGACAAAGAGGACATTGCGCGTCTTGCTCACGATGGTCGGGGGGCAAATCTGCCCCCGACCGCGACAGCAATCGAGGAAAAGCCCACTCACCACGTCTTCTGCGGTACTCAGGTTGACGCTGTAGAGCAAATGCGTGCCGTCCCTTCGCTGCGTAATCAGCCCCACTTGCGTCAGTGCTGAAAGATAAACGGACGCCGTGCTTGCCTTCAGCGCCAGAACCGCTGCGATTTCGCCTGCCGGAAGTTCATCCGGGCAGCGCCGCATCAGCAGGCGAAACACGGCCATCCGCTGCGGGTGGCTTAATGTAGCAAGGCGGTCAATCAGCAAAGATTCCATATTTCATGAAATATCAAAATAAGAGGCGACGTCAAGTCAGCGCGGGCTTTTCAAACCCGACGCTCTCCGCCGGCCGTCTTGTATGGCATGGCCCGCGGAAACGCTTGACTCTGCCGCCATCTTCCCCGATAAGCGCGCATCTCGGGCAGGTGGCGACACTTGGCCGGGTTTATTATTGATATCGTCCCATATGGGGGCGCGCTGTCCGAGGTTAAGCGAAACGCCAGTAAATACTGGGGCCACAGGACGCGGAGACATGAAAAGGAAAGTCTGATGTTCGCGGTCCTCAAGACAGGCGGCAAGCAATACAAGGTTCAAGCCGGGGATATCCTGCGCGTTGAAAAGCTTGATTGCGTTGCTGGCGACAAAATCCAGTTCAACGAAATTCTGATGGTTGGCGGCGACAAGCTGACCGTTGGCGCGCCGCTGGTTGCAGGTGCTGCCGTTCAGGCCGAAGTGATCGAACAGATCAAAGGCCCGAAGGTCATCCACTATGTAAAGCGTCGCCGGAAGCATTCCAGCCAGCGCACCAAAGGCCACCGCCAGCACCTGACGCTGCTGCGTGTGACCGACGTTCTGGCTTCGGGCGCTGACAAGTCCGACGTGAAGGCAGCAACCGGCACCGCCGATGCCCGCCGCGCGGCCCATAACGCTGACGCAGCGCCTGCTGCGAAAGCCCCTGCAAAGGCGAAAGCTGCTGCGAAACCAAAAGCGGCGAAAGCTGCTTCGACCGAGGAGTAATCCCCCATGGCACATAAAAAAGCTGGTGGTTCATCCCGTAACGGTCGCGATTCAGCCGGTCGCCGCTTGGGCGTAAAGCTGTTTGGCGGTCAGGCTGCCATTCCGGGCAATATCATTGTGCGCCAGCGTGGCACACGAATGTTCCCGGGCGAAGGCGTTGGCATGGGGTCGGATCACACGATCTTCGCCAAGGTTGAAGGCACCGTGTCGTTCAAGAAGGGCCTTAAAGGCCGCACGTTTATTTCGGTTCTCCCGGTCGCGGAGGCCGCTGAGTAAGCCGAACCGTTACAGACAAGATGTAAAGCGGGGATCGGCTGAAAGGCCGGTCCCCTTTCCGTTTCCGGGGAGGGGGACGGAAGTATTGGTTTCTTGGGGGCCTGCCCCCATGTGTTTTCGGAGGAGAACGCGATGATGTATCAAACGATTGAAGAGCAGCCATCAATAACGACTGACCGTATGGTGTTGCGTCCGGTGCGGCTTTCTGATGCTGGCCTGTTTGCAATGAATGCCGGCGATGTTCGAGTGGCCGAATCCACCAGCTCCATTCCACACCCTTTGCCGCCCGGCGCGGCCGAGGCCTTTGTCGCCCGCGCCATGAATATGAGCGCGGCAGAGCGGATTTGGGTCATGGACGGTTCAGCGCATGGCATGCCGGAGGTTTTGGGCGTCATCTCACTCAAACAGATGGACCGCGAGCAATCCGAGATCGGCTATTGGGTCGCCCCCGCGTTCTGGAACACGGGCTACGCATCAGAAGCGGTGCAGGCCTTGGTTCGCGCGAATCCTCTGAAAAATCAGGCGATTTTTGCGCAAGTCTTTCAAGACAACCCCGGCTCGGCCCGCGTGCTCACGAATTGCGGCTTTAGTTATCTGGGCGATGCAGAAAGCTTTAGCGTCGCCCGAAACGCACGGGTGCAGACATGGACCTACCTCAAAAAGATGGCCTGAAAAAGCCGCCGAAATTCGAACTGATCCCGCTGCGTGATGTAGCACCCGCTGCTATTGCCGAAGCCTTGTCTGATTTCGAAGTGACGCGCTGGTTGTCGCGCGCGCCCTTTCCGTATTCGGAAGAGAATGCGCGCACTTATCAGGCGGCCTGTGGTGGCAATGATAGCCCGGTTCGCGCCATCGCTGTTGGCGGACAGTTTGCAGGCATTATCGGGATCAAGCCGGATTTGGGTTATTGGTTGGCGCGGCCTTTCTGGGGGCGTGGCTTGGCAACGGCTGCTGCGCGACAGATGCTGGCAAAGCACTTCTTTACCTCGGATGCCGCCGTTATCTCAGGGCATTTCGTAGGGAATGCAGCCTCGGCGCGGGTGCTGACCAAGCTGGGGTTTCGCTATACGCATGTTGAGGCCATCACCCCGCTCTCCACCGGCGTTGAGACGCGGCTGGAACGAATGGCGCTGGAGCGCGAGGCGTGGTGGGCGGCGCAGGGTTTGCCGCTTGTAACCCCGCGTTTGGTTTTGCGCCCCTTGTGCAAAGGTGATGCCGCCGATCTGGCCCGGATCGGCGGCAACGCGCGGGTGGCGCGGATGTTGGCCAGTGTCAAATCGCCCTGGCCTGTTGCGGATCTGGACCTGTGGATGCGCCGTTCGCTTTGGACGGGGCGCATAGGCTACCGGTTGGCGGTTTGTTTGCCGGATGGGGTGTTGATCGGGATGGTCGGGTTGGGCGGGAACCCTGTCTCCGCCAGCTATTTCATCGCGCCGGAACATGAGGGCAAAGGCTTTGCGACCGAAGCTACCCAAGCGATGTTGGCTGACGCGTTCCGCCGTTTCGATCTGCCCGAGGTAGAGGCAGACCATTTTGAGGATAATCCCGCCTCTGGCCGCATCTTGACCAAGCTCGGCTTCCAACGGTTCGGGCAGGATATCGCGTCTTCTGCGGCTCGCGAGCGGCCCGCCCCGATTTTGCTGTATCGGTTGCGCGCAACGGATTTGCCTGAATCGCCCGACACGGCGTAATAGCCGCTGATCGCACTGGGGTTATGTCGCCGACCTTGAGGTACAGGCATTTATCGGGTAACGCAGCGCATTGACCCATTTGCTGAAAGCCGGACCCATGAAATTCCTTGATCTGTGTAAAGTCTATATCCGCTCGGGCGGGGGCGGGTCGGGGTGCGTTTCGTTCCGGCGCGAGAAGTTCATCGAGTTCGGCGGGCCGGATGGTGGCGATGGCGGTAAGGGTGGCTCTGTCTGGGCCGAGGCGGTGGACGGGCTGAACACCCTGATCGACTTCCGCTACCAACAGCATTTTTTCGCCAAATCGGGGCAACCCGGTATGGGCAGCCAGCGCACGGGTAAAACCGGTGATGATATTGTGCTAAAAGTGCCGGTGGGCACCGAAATTCTGGATGAGGATGAGGAAACCATTCTGGCCGACCTGACCACGGTGGGCCAGCGCGTGCTTTTGGCCAAGGGTGGCAACGGTGGTTGGGGGAATTTGCAGTTCAAATCCTCCACCAACCGCGCACCGGCGCGCGCCAATTCGGGGCAAGAGGGAGTTGAGCGCACAATTTGGCTGCGGTTGAAACTGATTGCCGATGCGGGTTTGGTCGGCTTGCCCAACGCAGGGAAGTCGACGTTTCTGGCGTCTGTTTCCAATGCGCGGCCCAAGATTGCCGATTATCCCTTCACCACGCTGGTGCCAAACCTTGGGGTTGTGGGTATCGACGGGCATGAATTTGTGATGGCCGATATTCCGGGGTTGATTGAAGGGGCTTCGGAAGGGGCAGGCCTTGGCACGCAGTTTCTGGCGCATGTGGAACGCTGTGCGGTGCTGTTGCATCTGGTCGATGGCACGTCCGAAACGGTGGCCGAGGATTATCAGACCATCGTGACCGAGCTGGAAGCCTATGCCGAAGAGTTGGGGGACAAGCCGCGCATTACTGCGCTGACCAAGATCGACGCTCTGGACCCTGAAACGCTGGAAGAACGCTTTGCCGAATTGGCAAGCGTGGTGGACGGAGAGGTCTTTGCGATTTCGGGTGTGTCGAACCAAGGGATGCCAGATGTATTGCGCCGCCTTTACGCGCAGATATTGGAGGGCCGGGTTGTTGTGGAGGACGAAGCGCCATGGCAACCATAACCGGGACTGGCCTTGCTGCGCCTGATGTGCGCAGCGCCAAGCGGTTGGTGATCAAGATCGGGTCGGCCTTGCTGGTCGACCGGCTGCGCGGTTTGCGCCATGACTGGCTGGAAGCCTTGGCGCTGGATGTGGCCGAAGCAAAGGCGCGTGGCACCGATATCGTCATCGTGTCTTCTGGTTCGATTGCCTTGGGGCGCACGGTGTTGGGGCTTCCTTTTGCCGAATTGCCCCTGGAACAATCGCAGGCCGCTGCCGCCGTTGGGCAAATCCGCTTAGCGCGTGCCTATGAGGAGGTGCTGGCCCCGCATGGCATTACCACGGGTCAGGTTCTGGTGACGCTGGAAGACACGGACGACCGACGGCGCTACCTGAACTCTCGTGCCACGATGGAGACGTTGCTGGGTTTGGGCGTGGTGCCGATTGTGAATGAGAACGATACGGTGGCCACCGATGAAATCCGCTTTGGCGATAACGACCGTCTGGCCGCGCAGATCGCGGTGACGGTGGGGGCGGATCAGTTGATCTTGCTGTCGGATGTGGATGGGTTTTATTCCGCCAATCCCAAGGAAGACCCAACGGCAGTGCGCTTTGACGTGGTGGAGCAGATTACCCCTGCGATCGAGGCGATGGCGGGCGACCCGATTTCCGGCCTTTCGAAAGGTGGGATGAAAACCAAGCTCTTGGCGGCCAAGACGGCGGTGGCGGGGGGCTGTGCGATGGCGATCATGGAAGGGTCCGCTCTGCGGCCCTTGCAGGCCTTATCGCAGGGCGCGGCGCGGACGTGGTTTGTGTCCAGCGCCGATCCGCAGCAGGCGCGCAAACGCTGGATCAACGCGATGAAACCACGCGGCGAGCTGCGGCTGGATGCGGGCGCGGTGGCGGCGTTGCGGGCGGGAAAATCGCTGTTGCCAGCCGGGGTTTTGGCAGTTTCCGGAGTCTTTGGGCGTGGCGATCCGGTGGCGATATTGGGGCCGGATGGCGCCGTGCTGGGCAAAGGCCTTGTGCGTTATACGGCGGTCGAAGCCCGCGCGATTGCGGGGCATCGGTCAGGCGAGATCGAGGCGATTTTGGGCTATGTCGGGCGCGCCGCGTTAATTCACCGCGATGATATGGTGGTGTGAGAAGGGTGGGGGCGCTGCCTCCCAGTTGGATTGCAGCGCAACCCAACTTCCCCCCGAGGTATTTTTGCAAAGATGAATTAGCGTTTGATGCCGATATTCAGGGTGTTGAGCGCCCAGCTTGCCACTTCCGCCATCAGCGCTTGGTTGGCTTGATTGAAGCCTTCGACAAGCGGCAGGGTGTCGGTTGAGGCGACCGTTGCGCTACTGTTGAAGCTGCGGGAGGACAGGATTGCGGCGTCATCCTCGCGCACCATGCGGGCGGTCAGGCGCAGCCGGATTTGCGCGGTTTTGCCATCGGGGCCGACTTCGGCTTGAAAATCCGTCAATTCGCTGACCAAGGCGTAATCGCCGGAGGCGCCCAAGGGGCGGCGGCCGACATAGCGAAAGCCGTTGCTGTCCTCCAGGGTGCGGACCAGCAGGGTTTGCACCATGATTGGGGTTT
The DNA here is from genome assembly GCA_041583175.1 of Pseudorhodobacter sp. GTDB lineage: Bacteria > Pseudomonadota > Alphaproteobacteria > Rhodobacterales > Rhodobacteraceae > Pseudorhodobacter. The sequence continues at coordinate 5,917 of JBFHGI010000147.1, forward strand.
CTTCGGCCCATTGAGCATCGGGCAGGTAGGCGGCTTGCAGCGGATGTGGGCGGATCAGGATGCGGTCGGTGCTCAGCGCGCCGGGGGCTGTGGGCAGTTCCACCACCAATTGCCGCGAGGTGGTGCT
>JBFHGI010000148.1:0-6028 GCA_041583175.1 Pseudorhodobacter sp.
GCCGCCACCAAGCGCCCCCAGATCGCGTAGCGTTTGGGCCAGACATCCTCGCCCTCGTCATAAAACCGTTCTGCATCGCGGTTTACGACCACCGAGAACGGCACACAATCCAGCCGCGTCACGATGCCGCCGTCAAATTTCGGCGCGCGCCCGTCAATGGCAACGGCATGGCATTGGGTCGGGTCGCCCACGCTTTCGGCACCTTGGTCCAGCATATCGCGCAGCACCACGCCGCGATTATAGGGTGTGCCGCGGATCAGGAAATTCGCCGCCGCGGGCCCCCAAGCCCGCGTGAGCCATTCCAGATCCGATTGGAAACCGCCCGAGGCCAGCACAATCGCACGGCCCTCTATCTGTTGCATTTCACCCGCAATCCGCACATCAACATGGGTAAAGCGGTCGCCTTCCATATGCACATGCGTCACCTCGGCACCATAGGCCACAGTCACGCCCAGATCGGCGGCGGTATTGTAATAGGCATTCACCAGTGCCTTGCCACCGCCCAGAAAGAACGCATTTGTCCGGCTGAGCGACAGTGTGCCCGACAGCGAGGGCTGAAACCGCACGCCATGCGCCTCCATCCACGGCAGGCATTCCTCGGAGTGGCGGATTGCCATGCGGGCCATCGGCTCGTCGGTTTTTCCTTTGGTCACGCGCAACAGATCGTCAAAATACTCATCCTCGCCATAGCTGTCGGTCAGAACCGATAATGGCGCGCGATGCATGCAGCGGAAGTTGCGGGTGTGGCGACTGTTGCCCCCGCGATAGGTTTTAGGTGCGGATTCAAGGATGAGCACCTTGGCCCCTGCCTCAGCCGCCGTGATCGCGGCGCAAAGGGCGGCATTGCCACCGCCAACGACGATCACATCCCAAGTATGGCTGTGCAATTTGGCAATCATCCCCATGGCCTCCATTATTGCATGCTCTTGTATACATTTGGATACAATTTTCGTCAACACAGAATTTCCCCCAACCACAGCCCCACCGCAGCATCACATTTTTAACCGAGCGGGCCTTACTGCCCGTGCCAGATCGAACCGGGCACAAACACTTCGCCCCGCGCCAAAAGCCGCGCCGTGCGCAGCAATCCGGCAGAGCGGAGCGAGAGCCCGTTCACGGTATTTTCATAATCGACGGTAACGTCGATCGACCCCGATGGATGTTCGATCACCACCAGCGCGGGCTGGCCCGTTGGCGGCACAAACAAGCCCTCCGCCACACTGCCGGGCGTCAGCACACAAGACGCCAGACATTGCGAGCCTGTGACCGCCATTGTCGGATGGCAGTTTTTCGGCATGAAATAGCGCGCGGTCACAGTGCCACCATGGCGCGGCGGCGCCAACAGGCCGAATTTCGGCGTGACCGATGCAGACACATCGCCCATCCCCATCCGCTTGCCTGCCTCGATGCGGATCGGTTCCATCCGGTCATAAAAGCCGCGATTGCCGTCAAGCTCTTCCACGGTCTCATAACCCGTCAGGCCAAAATCCGCAGCCCGCGCAATGACCATCGGCATGGCGACATCCATGCAGGTGACCTCGATGCCATCAATCACATCCCGCAGGTTTCCCGTAGGCAACAGCGCCCCGCAGGTAGAGCCCACAACATCCATGAAGTTCAGATAAATCGGGGCTGCCGTGCCGGGGGCCCCATCAATCGCGGCGTCACCCTCATATTTCACCAGCCCGCCGGGCGTTTGCACCACGGCCTCGATCCGTGCGCCGGTGTTGGTGGACAGCACGCGGATGCGGGTTTCATCACCTTGCGGTTTGACCAAACCCATCTCGATCGCCGCGGGGCCAACCGCTGACAGGATATTGCCGCAGGTCGGTTTGAAATCGACCGTTCTGTCCAGCACGGACACTTGGGCAAAGAAGTAGTCCACATCTGCATCAGGGTCGGAAGAACGTGACAACATGGCAACCTTGGTCGTCACCGCTGCCCCGCCGCCCAGCCCGTCGATGTTCAACACATGGCCGGAGCCAAGCACCGACAGCAACACCTCGGCCAGAGTTTCGCGGTCCTCGGGTAGATCGGCGCGGTTGAAATACGGCCCGCGAGAGGTGCCCCCGCGAAAGAAATGGAAGGGAATGGCTGTTTGCATCACCTCCTCCCTCAACGGATCGGCCAAGGCAGGTCATAGGCGTTCTGCAACCAACCCGAAGGGAAGTTCAGCGACAACATATAGGCCAGCCCAAGGATAAACACGGCGGCGGAAACGGTTATGATGATCGTAATCCGCCATGTCGCCTTGGCCCGCACCCGCAGGAAGGCAAGGAAGAAGCCGATCATCGCGATGTAAAAGCCCACCAGCGATGTGGCGATCACCAATCCGGCCAGCCATGCTGGGCCTGTCCAGAACCAGCCGTTCCCTTCATTGCCGACATGGTCGCCGACGATCTCATAGTCGTAGAAGGCCGGATGGTCGGAGTGGCCGCGCCACAGATGCACCAGCAAGATCACGCCAAACACCACGCCGACAACGCCGACCCCTAGCGGGAAAACGCCCCCCAATGTGCTGTGACCGGCCGCATCCCAAAGCGCCATGCCAAAGAAGGCCATGGCAGCGATTGCAAAAGCAATCTGGATGGTACGGCTTGTGTGTGACGTGGCGACCGTTTCACCCTCGGCACCCGCATCATCAATGCGGTTCTTCAGGCCGAAATAAACCGACAGCAAGGTCAACGCACCGATGATCAACACACCCGGCCGCACAAGGAAACCCCAGCCATTGAACTGCAACGCTTGGTAGAAAAAGGTTTCGGCCTGCGGTGCCAGCACAAAGCCGATCAGCAGCGCAGGGCGCGGCCAGCCAAAGCGCTTCATCAGGATGCCGACCAAACCGATACCCAGAAGGGCGACGAGGTCTGCAAGATCACGGGTTGCCTGGAACGCGGCAAAGCAGATCAACGCGATCATGCAGGGTGCAAGGTAATGGAATGGAATCCGTGTCAGATTGGAAATCGGTCGCGCCAGTGCCATACAGATGCCCGCACCCATGATATTGGCAAGGGCCAGCGACCAGATGATCGAATAGGTGATGTTCAGATCGGCCCCCACCATCGACGGCCCCGGCTCGATCCCGATCAGGACCATACCGCCAAGGAACACGGCCATGGAGCCAGAGCCCGGAATCCCGAACAGCATCGTCGGCAGCAGCGCACCGCCTTGCATGGCGTTGTTGGCGCTTTCGGGTGCCACCACGCCACGGATATCGCCTTTGCCGAAATGCGGGTTGTCTTTGGTGGTTTGCACGGCATGGCCATACGCAATCCAATCCACGACGGACCCGCCCAGCCCCGGAATGGCACCGATCATGCAGCCAAAGCCCGAGCAACGGATCGACAGGAACAGATTGCTCCACCAGTCGCGCAAGCCTTGGAACCAGCCGCTTCCCAGTGCATTGCCTTCGGCAATGGTGCTGTTCTTGCGCAGCAGATCGGAAATTTCGGGAATAGCGAAAAGGCCAAGGCCGATGATGACCAGCGGGATACCGTCATACAGGTATTCGGTGCCGAAGATCATCCGGAACTCACCCGTCGCAGGGGCCGCCCCCATGGAGCCGATCAGCAGGCCAATCGCCGCAGCAGCCAAGCCTTTGGGCAAGCTGCGCCCCGCCAGAACCGCCACCATCGACAAGCCGAACAGCGCCAGCATGAACAACTCGGCCGAGCCGAACATCAGGATCAGCGGCCGCGCGATCAGCACGAAACCGGTCAGGATAACCGCGCCGACGACACCCCCGAACAAGGAGGAGATGAACGCCGCCGACAGCGCCCGCGCCGCTTGGCCCTGCTTGGCCAGCGGAAAGCCGTCAAGCACCGTGGCCTGACTGGCGCTAGACCCCGGAATCCCCATCAGCACCGAGGAAAACGTGTCAGACGTCGGGATAACGGCAACCAGCCCGATCAGCATCCCCAGCGCCGAAATCGGGTCCATCCCGTAAAGGAACGGCACCAGCAGCGACAGGCCGGCAATTCCGCCAAGGCCGGGAATGACGCCAATAACCAGCCCGACGGAAACGCCAAGCAACATATAGGCCAGATGCTGCATCGTAAGCAGCGCGGCCAAGGCTGATAGAAGGGTATCGATCATGGCATGACTCCCTATTCCCCTTGAAAAGAGGTGCGGTTTTGGAAAATCTGGAAAATCCGGCGGCTATCCCGCCAAACGAAAAAGCGCAGGCCGGATCAGGCCTGCGCTTTGAGGGTGAGCTTAGTCGTCGCCCAGCTTCACGCCGTAATCGGCTGCCAGCATATCAACCACTTGCTTGCGCAATTCCGGCGAAATGACAGTGCCTTTCTTGAACAATGCATCGGCAGGTTTACCGACAACTTGCTCATATGTGCCCAAGACTGCTTCTTTATTTGCGGCATAGTCCGGATCGGCCTTCATCGCGGTAACGGCCGCCTGATAGGCATCGACAATCTCTTGCGAGGTGTCTTTGGGCAGGAACACCATTTTCTGCGCAGGAAAACCCGCGGTAAAGAAAGCGAAATACGCCTCATACTCAGGCCCGGTCGGGGCATTGCCTGTCATGTTGGTATAGGCTTCGCCGAAATCGGGCAGATCCGGAAAGGTCGGGTCGCGGACGAGATTGCCGTCATCATCCAGCACACCCCAGCTGAACAGCGGCACAGCAGTTCCTGCATCCACCAAAGGCTGCACATTCTTGATATAGGCAGACGAGGTTTGATAATCGATATTCGTCTCGCCGCGCTCGAACGCCAGACGGCCATCACCGCGGCCCTTGAAGCCGAACACATGCTGCACATCAAGGCCCATCATCTTGAACCCGAGCAAGGGCACCAGATCGAGCGAGGTCGCACCCTGGCTGGCGTAGATCAACTTCTGGCCGACCAGTTTTGCGATCTCGTCTGTCTTGGTCACACCGGTCGAAGGCGATGTGTAGACAACGCCACCAGTGGGCGCAGCCATGACGATCTTCCAATCGGCATATTCATAGCGCACACGCGGGTCGCCCAGAAGATACGGAAACTGGGTGGAACCCGAGGTGCCCAGAATGGTCAATCCATCCGGCTTGGCACGGGCCGCGAACAGGTTTGTCCCTTTGGTCGAACCGCCACCGGGTTCGTTCACCACAACAACCGTCGGGTTGCCGGGCAGGTATTTGCCCAGAAGCGGCGCATTGAACCGCGCCCAGGTATCCGAGCCGCCGCCAGCCGAGAACGGAATGATCCATTCGATGGTCTTGCCTTCAAAAGACACCTCGGCAGCCGCGGGCACCGCAAAGCCAACAGCGGCAGCCGCACCCAGTGCCAAACCCAGCGCACCCCGGCGGGTGGTGTTAAAAAATCCTGTCATGTGGTCCTCCCTGACCTTATCGTGAAAAGAGGCAATGCTCTTTCCGTCCTCATGCATCCGCCGTAAGCAGACCCTCCCGGCCATACGACTTGATGAAACGCACAATAAAGGTGCATCCTGTCGAAAACCTGTCAGGTTCCAAAATGCGCATCGTTCTCGTTGAAGATAATACAAGCCTTGCTCAAGGCATAGAAAATGCCTTGAAAGATCAAGGACATGCAGTGGACTGGCTGTCTGACGGGGCGGAAGCTGCGGAATTTCTAATGGCAGAAAGCGCTGACTTGGCGATCGTCGACGTCAACCTGCCTGGCCTTTCGGGCTTCGACATCCTGCGCCGTATCCGCGCCGCCGGACAGATGATTCCCGTCTTGATGCTCACCGCACGCGGAGATCTGACAGACCGGATTGAGGGGTTGGACGCGGGGGCGGATGACTATCTTCTGAAGCCGTTCGAAATGGCCGAGCTTTCCGCCCGCATCCGCGCCCTCGCCCGCCGCAGGCCCAGTTTACAAAAGGGCGTGGTGACAATTGGCGCATTGCGCTTCGACCGCACATCCCGCCTGCTCTCCGGGCCGGAAGGTCCAATTGATCTGCCCAGACGCGAATTGGCCTTGCTGGAATGCCTGCTGGACCACAGCGGCCGCATCGTTTCAAAGGACCGGATTGCCGATACGCTTTACGGTACCGGTTCCGATGTGGAGGC
>JBFHGI010000149.1:0-6020 GCA_041583175.1 Pseudorhodobacter sp.
GCAGCAATATGCGGGTTTCAAGACGGGGGGCGGTTGATCCCTTCATTGTGATGGACGTGATGGAGGCCGCGCGCAAGGCTGAAGCGGCAGGTCGGCATATCGTTCACATGGAGGTGGGCCAACCTGGCACGCCTGCGCCGCGCGCTGCTCGGCAGGCGCTGGCCGAAGCCATGGAGCAAGGCGCTCTTGGCTATACGGTCGCGCTTGGCCTGCCGGAATTGCGCGCCGGAATCGCGGCGCTATATCAGCGCTGGTATGGCGTCACACTGGACCCATCGCGCGTTATTGTCACCTCTGGCTCTTCTGCCGCTTTCCTGCTGGCCTTTACCGCGCTGTTTGACGCCGGCGCGCGGGTCGGGCTGGGGGAGCCGGGCTATCCCTCTTACCGCCAGATATTGAAAGCGCTGTCACTGGAGCCTGTGGGCCTGCCCACCGCGCTGGAAAACCGCTTCCAGCCCGTCCCTGCTGATCTGGACGGCGTGGCGATGGAGGGGCTGATTGTGGCCAGCCCCGGCAACCCTTCCGGCACCATGTTGGACCATGCCGCGTTGAAGGCGCTGATCGATCATTGTGCCGCGACGGGTATCAGCTTCATCTCGGATGAGATTTATCACGGCCTGCACTACGGCTCCCGCGCGGTATCGGCGCTGGAAATCACCGATCAGGCCTATGTCATCAACTCCTTTTCCAAGTATTTCAGCATGACGGGTTGGCGCGTGGGCTGGATGGTGGTGCCGGAGGATCATGTGCGGTTGGTGGAGCGTTTGGCGCAAAACATGTTCATCTGCCCGCCCCATGCCAGCCAGATCGCGGCCCTTGCCGCACTCGATTGTATTGACGAGTTGGAAGCCAATCGAAGCACCTATGCTGAAAACCGCCGCTTGATGCTGGAAGGTCTGCCCGAGGCCGGTTTCACTCGTATCGCGCCGCCGGATGGCGCGTTCTATATCTATGCGGATGTGTCGGACTACACGACCGACAGCCTCGGTTTTGCCGCTGAAATCCTGCAAAGCGCTGGCGTGGCTGTGACACCGGGGCTGGATTTTGACCCCGTGCGTGGGGGGCAGACGCTGCGCTTTTCCTATGCCCGCAGCACGGATGAGATCATCGAAGGGTTGAAGCGGCTCAAGGCGTTTATGGCGGGGCGCGCAAAGCTTTGAATTTACTTTTGCCTTTGTAATCAGGATAAGGGGCAGGGGGATGGACCGAGCATGAAGGGGCAGGCGATGCGAGGTATTTTGGCGGTGTTGGCACTTGTTGCCGTGCTTTCACCTGTCTGGACACCTACGGCTGCACAAGAGCTTTCGGCCATTGCGCGGCTTGACCCTGCTGCCTCTGCGATTGTCGACAAAGGCCGTGGCATCGAATTGGGCTTTGCCCTGTCGCAGCCGGTTCCGTGGCGGGTGCGGATACTGGCGAACCCGCCGCGCCTTGTGCTGGACGCCCGGGAGGTGGACTGGACCCAGATCGCGGCGGTGCAGCAAAGCAGCAGCCGCGTTCTTGACCTGAGGGCGGGGATATTCCGGCCCGGTTGGTCTCGGCTGGTGATGGAGTTGAACGGCCCGATGGCGGTCACCTCTGCTGCGATGGACACGGAGGCGGGCACTGCCAGGATTTCCCTGCGCCTTGACCCTGCGACCGATGAGGCGTTTGCCGCGCTTGCCGCCAGACCGGAGCCCGAAGGTTGGGCGCTGCCCAAGCCTGCGGATTTGCCAAGGATTTTGCCGCGCTCGGGCGGCCCGATTGTGGTCGTACTTGATCCGGGGCATGGTGGCATCGACCCCGGCGCCGAACGGGAGGGCCATCAAGAGGCGCATCTGATGCTGACCTTCGCGCGGGAGTTCAAAGAGGCCTTGCAGCGGGACGGCGATTTTCTGGTGGTTCTGACCCGAGACGAGGATGTGTTCGTTCCGCTGGAAACCCGCATCTCGGTTGCCCGCGCCGTTGGTGCGCAGGTGTTGATCTCGCTTCATGCCGATGCTTTGGCCGAAGGGAACGCCTCGGGCGCGACGCTTTACACCTTGTCCGATGATGCGTCGGAGCGCGCGGGCAGGGCGCTTGCCGAACGCCATGACCGGGATGATTTGCTGGCAGGCGTGGATTTGACCGAGCAGGACGACCTGATCGCGAATGTCCTGATGGATATGGCGCGCACAGAAACAGCCCCCAAGGTGGACCGTTTGGCCGAAAGCCTGAAAGTGGCTATCAAGGCCGCCGATTTGCGGATGCACCGGCATCCCATCCAATCGGGCGGGTTTTCGGTGCTGAAATCGCCGGATATCCCGTCAATTCTGATCGAACTCGGCTTTCTGTCATCGGCCCGCGATCTGGCGCGGCTGACCGATCCGGAGTGGCGCGCGCGGATGATCGGGGCGCTGCGGGCAGGGCTGGTTTCATGGGTTGCGCAAGAAGCGGCCTTATCGGGTGCGGCCAAGCCCTGAACGGGTGGCTTTACGCTGCGTTTATTTGTCAGAATATGCGCGAAATCACGCCTTGATGATGGGGCGAACCTTTTGACCAGACCCTATATGCTGTATATAGGGCGGTAAGCAAAACGTGGGGATACGGGTTTGATCAGGTTCATCGGTTCATTCTTTGGCGGCATCTTCACGATGGTGACGATGGGGCTGTTTTTCGTCGCCCTGTCGATCGGTGCGATTTTCTATATGTATAGCAGGGACTTGCCGAGCCACGAAAGCCTTGCGCAATATGCCCCGCCCACCATCAGCCGCGTCTATTCGGGCGAAGGCAGCATGATGGACGAATTTGCCAAGGAACGCCGGATTTTCGCCAGCTCCGAAGAGATTCCGGACCTGATCAAACACGCGTTCATCAGCGCGGAAGACAAGAATTTCTACACCCACAAGGGCTATGATGCCCGTGGGATTGCCGCTGCTGCCATCGAAGCGGTCAGGTCACGCGGGGAGACCGTGCGCGGGGCCTCGACCATCACGCAGCAGGTGATGAAGAACTTCCTTTTGGGCGGCGAGCGTAAGGCCGAGCGCAAGATCAAGGAGATCATCCTTGCGACCCGCATCGAAGAGACCCTGAACAAGGAGAAAATCCTCGAACTCTATCTGAACGAGATTTTCCTTGGGCAGAATTCTTACGGGGTGGCCGCTGCGGCGCAGACCTATTTCAACAAGACGCTAAGCCAATTGGCCCCGCATGAAGCGGCGATGCTGGCCGCCATGCCGCAAGCGCCGGGCAAATACCATCCGGTCACCGCCAAGGCGCGGGTAACGGACCGCCGCAACTATGTGCTGCGCGAGATGTGGCAGAACGGTTATATCGACAAGGCAACCTATGAGGCAGAGAAGGAATTGCCGCTGAAATCCGTGCAGAACGGGGATTATCCGGCCTTCCGCGATGCCTTGCCGCCGCGTGATTATTTCAGTGATGAAATCCGCCGCCAACTGTCGGGCACCTTTGGCGAGGACGAGTTTTTCAGCGGCGGTCTGACCATCCGTGCGACCGTCGATCAGGAATTGCAGAAAGAAGCCGCCAAAGCCTTGCAAGCCGGGCTGGAAGGGTTTGACCGCAGCCAGGGCATCTGGAACGGCACCCGCAAGGTCATCGAGCCTGCAAAGCTGACCTCGGAGGAAAGCTGGCGTGAGGCGCTGGCCAGTGTCGAGGTTGCGCGCGATGTCGAAGGCTGGATGCCCGCTGTGGTGCTGGAAGTGGGCGAGAAATCGGCCCGCATCGGTATTGAAGGCGTGCCCGAGGATGAGGACGGCCATTTCATTCCGCCAGAGGATGTGACCTGGGCGCGCAAGCGGCAGGCAGATGGTCGGCTGGGCAAGAAGGCCAAGGTTGCGGGCGATCTGGTGTCCGTGGGTGATGTGGTGCTGGTGCGTGCCATGACCAAGGATAGCGATGGCAGCTTCATCCGTTGGACGTTGCGCCAGATCCCCGAGGTGCAGGGCGCTTTCATGGCGATGGACGTGGATTCGGGCCGCGTTCTGGCGATGCAGGGCGGGTTCTCCTATCAGCATTCGGTGTTCAACCGCGCGACACAAGCGCAGCGCCAGCCCGGTTCCAGCTTCAAGCCTTTCGTTTATGCGGCGGCATTGGACAGCGGCTTCACGCCCGCGACTATCGTGGTTGACGCCCCGATCGAGATCAACACACCACAAGGCATCTGGCGACCGCGCAACTCGTCCAACAAGTTCTATGGCCCGACGCCGGTGCGGACCGGTATCGAACAGTCGCGCAACCTGATGACCATTCGTCTGGCCGAGGAAATCGGCATGGATGTGGTGGCCAGCTACGCCGAGCGGTTTGGCGTTTATGACCGGATGGGCCAGTTCCTTGCCAACTCGCTGGGATCGGAAGAAACCACTTTGTTCAAGATGGTGGCTGCCTATTCCATGTTCGCCAATGGCGGCGAGCGGGTAGAGCCGACGCTGGTTGATCGCGTGCAGGACCGCTATGGCAAGACCATCTATCGCCATGACCAGCGCAAATGCGATGATTGCCGCCTGGCCTCGCTCGCCCCTCAGGAATTGCCGAATATCACCTCCTCCCGGGAGCGGGTGATGGATGCGATCACGGCCTATCAGTTGACCTCGATGATGGAAGGCGTTGTGCAGCGCGGGACCGCCGCTGGCATTAATCTGCCAGTGCCGATCGCGGGCAAGACGGGCACAACCAACGACGCGAAAGACGTCTGGTTTATCGGCTTCTCCTCCACCATCGCGGCAGGCTGCTATATCGGTTACGACAATCCGCGCAGTATGGGCCGCGCTTATGGTGGCACCACTTGCGGCCCGGTGTTCGAACGCTTCATGAAAAAAGCCGTTGCCAAATATGGTGGCTCCAAATTCCGCGTTCCGCCGGGCGGGTATTTCAAGAAGATCGACCGCTTTACTGGTGCCGTTCTTCCCGACAGCGCCTCTGGCCCCAATGTGGTGTCCGAGTATTTCCGCGAAGGCGAAGACCCGATCAACAGCCTTGGCGTTTTTGTCGATGGTGGTTTCGGAATGGGGTCCAACTTGCCGCTGTTCGCCTATGGTGAAAGCGATACCGGCGAGTCCACCAACACGGTGACCACCGCCAGCGGCAAGACAAAGGCGATCCCGAAAAAGGCTGATTTTGGCACACTCAGCTCTGGCGGATTGTACTGACCTCTCACATTTCAAACCGTGGCAGCGTGGCCCTTGGCGGGGCCACCCTTGCCCCGTGACTTTCAAACCGCTATCACGCAGCCCTGACGAGACTTCAAGGAAACATCCCCATGCGCGCCGAAACCCAATCCAATGTGGAAGCCATCCGCAAATCGTTGAAGCTTTTGGCGCAGCGCATGGATCTGGAGACCGCACCGCATCGGTTGGAAGAGTTCAACGCGATGATCGAGAACCCCGATCTGTGGAATGATCCGGCCAAGGCGCAGAAACTGATGCGTGACCGTCAGGCGGTGATGGATCAGCTTTCGACCTATAAGCTGATCGAAACAGGTCTGCGCGACAATGTGGACCTGATCGAAATGGGCGAGGCCGAGGACGATGCGGAAATCGTCGAAGAAGCCGAGGCCAGCCTGCGCGAAACACTGGAGCTTGCCCGCAACAAGGAACTGGAAGCCTTGCTGAATGGCGAGGCGGACGGCAACGATACTTTCCTTGAAGTGAACGCAGGCGCGGGCGGTACGGAAAGCTGTGACTGGGCCTCGATGCTGGCGCGTATGTATGTGCGTTGGGCGGAGAAGAAGGGTTATAAGGTCGAGCTGCAATCCATGTCGGATGGTGAGGAAGCGGGTATCAAATCCGCGGCCTATAAAATCTCGGGGCCCAATGCATATGGGTGGTTGAAGTCCGAATCCGGTGTACATCGTCTGGTGCGTATCAGCCCTTATGACAGTGCGGCGCGCCGGCATACATCTTTCAGTTCGGTTTGGGTCTATCCGGTGGTGGACGACAATATCGAGATTGATATTCCGGACAAAGATATCCGGATCGATACCTACCGTTCATCCGGGGCAGGCGGGCAGCACGTCAACACCACCGACTCTGCGGTGCGGATTA
>JBFHGI010000150.1:0-5953 GCA_041583175.1 Pseudorhodobacter sp.
CCGGAAAAATCGACCCAAGCCAGATAGGTCGCCTCCAGCGGCATGGATTTCAAACCGGGGATCGCATTCACGCCCTCATCGAAAATCCGCTTGTTCTCGGCCAGATAGACCAGCAGCGCATCCAGCCATTCCGCTCCCTCGGGGCTGTAGGCCGCCGTAGCCATGAAAAGGCCAAAGGAATTCGGCGAAATCCCCAAGCCCCCCATGACCGCCGCAAATCTGGCCCGCAACGTGGCATCCGGAATGATGACATTGCCGATATGGCTGCCTGCGATGTTGAAGGTCTTGGTCGTCGCCGTCATCATCACCAGACGGTCGGCAATCTCGGGCGCGGCCAAGGGCATGACTGTATGCTTGCCACCGGGATAGACCAGATCATGGTGGATCTCGTCCGAGACCACGATCAGATCATGCCGCTTGGCAAAATCCGCAACGCCGCGCAGCTCTTCCAGACTCCAGACCTGCCCGCCGGGGTTATGCGGCGAACATAGGATAAGCATCCGCTCCTTCCCCGTCATCTGCGCATCCCACGCCTCGAAATCCATCACATGCCGGCCATTGGCCACGGGCATCTGGCATTCCACAACCTGACGCCCTGCCGCCGCAATCACCCGCGCAAAGGCGTGATAGACCGGCGTCATCAGGACCACACCATCCCCCGGCGCCGTAAAGGCCTGCACGCACAGACCGGTGCCATTCACCAGACCATGCGTGGTGAAAATCGCGCCGGCCTCCACATCCCAGCCATGACGGTTTTTCATCCACCACTGGATCGCGGCCAGATAGGCGGAATCATCGCCGAAATAACCATAGATCCCATGCTCGACCATGCCCTCCAGCGCCTTCTGGACACAGGCAGGCGGGCGGAAATCCATATCCGCCACCCACATCGAAATGCCTTCCTCGGGCGAGACGCCGTAAAGCTTCTGCATCGCGTCCCATTTGACCGAATGTGTGCCGACGCGGTTGATCTCTTCATCGAAATTCATGGGCTACCCTTATGCTGTTTGCGCAATCCTAACCAAGCAACCCGCGGCCTTCCAGCCTTGCAATGTGCCCAACACAATCCCGCCGCCCGTGAATTCCCGCGATTTCCCGACTCCGGCCAGAATTTCCCGGCCTCCCCCATTGCTCAGGATTGCGCCAAAGCGCAGCATCCCTTACATCATCGCCCATGATACGCCCAATCCTGATCCACCCCGACCCGCGCCTCAAGAAAAACTGCTCCCCTGTGGAGACGGTTTCCCCCGAGGTTGGCCAATTGGCCGAGGATATGCTCGCCACCATGTATGACGCCCCCGGCATCGGGCTTGCCGCGCCACAGGTCGGCGTGATGAGCCGCCTTCTGGTCATGGATTGCGTGAAAGACCCCGAAAAAGCGCCGCGCCCGCTGGTGCTGATCAATCCGGTGATCACCTGGTCCTCCGAGGATGTATCCGTCTATGACGAAGGCTGCCTCTCGATCCCCGATCAATATGCCGAAGTGACACGCCCCGCAAAGGTGCGCGTGGAATGGCTCGGGCTCGACGGCAAATCCACCGAGGAAGAGTTCGAAGGCCTCTGGGCCACCTGCGTCCAGCATGAAATCGACCACCTGAACGGCAAACTGTTCATCGATTACCTCGGCCCGCTGAAACGCCAGATGATCACCCGCAAGATGGAAAAACTGAAACGCGAATTGGCCAGGAAGGCCTGATGGCGCTTCTACCGATCCTGCAACTGCCTGATGCCCGTTTGCGGCAGACCTGCGCGCAGGTCACGCAGTTCGATGCTGCGCTGAAACAACTGGCCGAGGACATGCTGGAAACCATGTATGCCGCCCCCGGCCGTGGCCTTGCCGGGCCGCAAGTGGGCGCCATGCAGCGGATATTCGTCATGGATACCGGCTGGAAAGACGGGCACCCCAGCCCTCTGGTCTGCATAAACCCCGTCATCCGGGACAGCGCGGGCGAGGCGATCAAACCCGAAGGCTGCCTGTCTATCCCCGACCAACCCGTCCGCATCGCCCGCCCCGCCACCATCCGGCTGGAATGGCAAGACCTCGCAGGCCGCATGTGTGAAGGCTTCTTCGAAGGCTTCGCCGCTGTCTGCATCCAGCATGAGCGCGACCACCTCGACGGCATCCTGTGCATCGACTACCCCAATCTCCCCGAATCGGAGCTTTCCGCATGACTGCCCGTCGCTGCATCCCATGGCCCGACAAACGCCTGCAAACCCCCGCCGCGCCGGTCGAGGCCATCACCGATGACATCCGCGCCATCTGGGCCGATATGGTCGACACGATGGAGGCGATGCCGGGTTACGGCCTCGCCGCGCCGCAAATCGGCGTGATGTTGCAGCTGGCCGTGGTCGATTGCTCGACAGAGCGCGGCAAAGCCATTCTCATGGCCAACCCCGAAGTGCTGCACGCCTCTGCCCAACCGCGCGATCATGAAGAGGCCAGCCCCAACCTGCCCGGCGTTCATGCCAAAATCACCCGCCCCCGCGCGGTGACCGTGCGCTATCTGAACGCCTCCGGCAAGATGGAAGACCGCGATTTCGTGAACCTCTGGGCGACTTCGGTGCAGCATCAGATAGATCACCTGAACGGCAAAATGTATTTCGACAACCTGAGCAAAACCAAGCGCGACATGTTGCTGCGCAAAGCCCGCAAGGCAAAGTAGCCGCGGGTTGCCCCCCCGGAAAGAAGGAGCCATCCGATGCGCGTGATCTTCATGGGAACCCCGGATTTCTCTGTCCCCGTTCTCGACGCCCTAGCGAAACATCATGAGGTCATCGCCGTCTATTCGCAGCCTCCCCGCCCCGCTGGGCGCGGCAAGAAAGATCGCCCCTCCCCCGTCCAGCGCCGCGCCGAAGAGCTTGGCCTGCCGGTACGCCACCCGATTTCGCTGCGCAGCGAAGATGCAGCATCCGCCTTTGCCGCACTGGACGCAGATATCGCGGTCGTCGTGGCTTATGGCTTGATATTGCCGCAAAATATTCTTGACGCACCGCAGCATGGCTGCCTGAACATCCATGCCTCCTTGCTGCCGCGCTGGCGTGGTGCCGCCCCGATCCATCGCGCCATTCTGGCGGGCGATGCTGCAACAGGCGTTTGCATCATGCAGATGGAAGCAGGTCTAGATACCGGCCCCGTTCTGCTGCAACAGGAAACGCCGATCGGCGCGCAGGAAACCACCCAAGACCTGCACGACCGGTTGTCACAAATGGGGGCCGCGCTGATCACCCGGGCCTTGGATCACTTGCCCGACCTCACCCCCATACCCCAGCCGGAAGCGGGTGTGACCTATGCTGCCAAGATCGACAAAGCCGAAGCGCGCATCGACTGGTCGCAGCCCGCCGAAACTGTAGACCGCCAGATCCGCGGCCTTTCCCCCTTCCCCGGCGCGTGGTGCGACATCGGGGGAGAGCGCATGAAACTCCTGCGGTCCCGTCTTGCGGATGGAAGCGGCGCCGCAGGTCAGGTTCTGGGCGGCTTTACCATCGCCTGTGGCACAGGTGCCGTTGAAATTCTGCAAGCCCAGCGCGAAGGCAAACGCCCTGCCGATGCCGCCGATATTCTGCGCGGCTTCTCCCTGCCCGAAATGCTGTCCTGACAGCCCCGGCCGCTCGTGCAGCCCTAAGGCCGGATGACAAATCCTGTCATGCCCCAGACAGGAATTGACCCAATAAAACCCGCGCCTTACCTTAGGATCAGCGAAACCGAACCAGAGGAGAAACCATGAAATCCATCCTGCTGACCACTGCTTTTCTTTTTGCTTTTTCCGCGCCGACACTGGCCGAGGACGCAGGCCCGAGCGCCGCAGTCATGGACCAGATCGTGATGAGCGAAAAACTCATCGCCGCTGGTACGGCCCGCAATGATGCGGTCCTGATCCTCGCCGGGATCAAACTGCGGGACGATCTGGGCGGCGATATGGGCACCCTCTCCGAAGCGCCCACCGCAAAGGAAGCGGCCTTTGCCGCCGCGCGCGCAGCCGCAACGGGGGATGATGCCCTCCTCGCCATGATCGACGATGTAGAGGCCGAAGGCTCGCGCCGGATGAAAATCTGCTCCTCCTATACCTATGGCGGCAATTACTGCTATTAAGTCAGCAGAGGCCGGGCTGGCCCGGACCAGCCCGGCGCAGGAGTACGCAACATGCCCATGATTCTTTTCATCGTCATCATCGGTGCCGCCGCAGGTTTTCTGGCCACCCGGCTCATGAAAGTGCAAGCCGATGTGCCGACAACCGTGGCAATCGGTGTTGTCGGCTCGGTCGTGGGCTGGCTGATCCTGCGGGTTCTGGTGGCCGTCACCGGATCTGTCGCCATGTTTGTCGGTGCGGTTCTCGGGGCTGTCTTGCTCTTGTGGCTATGGCAGCGCTTTGGGCCCCGGTAACGCAGAGGCAGCAAGACCGTGCTGACCTAGCCCAGCCGTTTGACCGCCTCTTTCAGACGAAATCCTTTGCCGCCAGCGTGTTGCCAAAGGCTTTGACCCTGCCAAAGCGCAAACATCAACGCCGCTGTCTGGTCAGCCTTCGCGCCATTGCCCAAACGCATCGCCAGGCACCGCTCCACCGCCAGGCGCCACTCCGTCGCGCGCGCCCGCAACCCTGCATCCCGCCTTGATGGCCCCATCAGTTCGGTACAATCCGGCAGCGCCTTCAGAAACTGGTGCGCCCCTTTGCCAACCAGCCGCTCCGCTTCCGCCAATGCCGCCTCGGCCGCATCCCACCCCGCGTGCAGCGCCGCCAGCACCATAGCGGGCTGAGAGCCGAAGCGTTGCACCAAAGTCGCCGGCGCCAAACCACAGGCCCGCCCCACAGCAGCAAAGGACAGCGCAGCCTCTCCCTGAGTTGTCAGCAGGCGAAGTATTTCGGCATGAACCGCAGCGTCAGGAATTATTTTGTGTCTGGGCATGACGACAGCATAGATGACCGCAAAAGCGTGTCACCCGAAATCCGCTCGAAAACAAAGCGTTTCAGTGTTTTGACAGATAACCGACCGGCGCATTCTCATCCTTGTAGAAATCAAGCGCGGCCCTGTCTGCAACAGGCGTGGAGCGCTTGAAATCGCAAATGATCTCGCCGTTCTCGGTGGTAGAGGCCACAATCAGGCATTGGAAAATATGGTTCGCACCGTCATAGACATCGACCAATCCGCGCAGATGCGGCGTGCGATCGGCATCCAGCGCGAAACCGCCTTCCCACATCCGCAGAATGGGAAACACTGCATCACCCAGCTGCACCCGCAGGCGCGACCGCCGCCGCTGATCCCGCTTTTTCGCGGCTTCAAGCCCGTCCCGAATCTCTTGTGGCAGAAATTCCAACATGATGCGTTCCTCTCCTTATGCTGTAGTCTGCGTATAAATCTATTAAAATCAAGACAACGCTGTGACAGTTCTTCGGCAACCGTCACAGCGCAACAGAAAAGCCACGTTGCTCTTGCCCTCAAAATCAGGTTTCTGGGCCGCAGGTCGCGAAGGGGCGGAGTGGTGGAAAAAGCAGATCATGGCGGCGGTATTGATGCCGCGGTTGCGCAGTTCGGCGGCAGTCGGGCAGGCTGGATTGACCTATCGACGGGCATCAACCCGATCCCCTATCCGCTGGGTGACCTGCCCGCCGATCTGTGGAACGCCTTGCCGGATGAAGGTGCCTTTCAACGGCTGGACCATGCCGCGCGCCGCTTCTGGCGCGTGCCCGACGCCGCCGCCGTTCTGGCCGCGCCGGGCGCCAGCGCCTTGATCGCCCGCATGCCCGCCATCGCCCCCGCAAGCCGCATAGACATCCCCGCCCCGACCTATAACGAGCATGCCCGCGCCTTTGCAGCCCAAGGCTGGGAGATTGCGAAAACCGCCAAAGCCCGCGTCATCGTTCATCCGAACAACCCCGATGGGCGGCTGTGGCAGGTCACCGACCTTGCCGACATGACCATCATCGACGAAAGCTTTTGTGATGTGACCCCGCAGGCC
>JBFHGI010000151.1:0-5949 GCA_041583175.1 Pseudorhodobacter sp.
CGGCGGGCAAGTTCGGTCGCGCTAATCCGCCCTTCCGCCGCCAACACCCGCAAGATCGCCTGATCGAAACGGTCCAGGTCAAATGGCTCTGCTGACATCGAAATTCCCTCTACAATCAGCCGAAACGCCCGCAAAATGGTGTTAATCGGGACGAATGGCTTCTGGTTCCCGCTTATACTAGGGGAAAGAGGAGTGTTTGCCCATGCCCCGCGATTCGATTGAAACCGCCTGGAATATTGTCGATTGTCAGGCTTTGCGGCCCGAAGCAGCACTTGTCCGCGAGCTGATCGCGCAGGCAGGGCTATCTCTGGAGGACCGCAAGCGCATTGCTGCCAGCGGGGCCGATCTGGTTCGGGCCATCCGGGATAGTGCCAAACCCGGATTGATGGAGGTTTTCCTAGCTGAATACGGGCTTTCGACCGAGGAAGGCATTGCCTTGATGTGCTTGGCCGAAGCGCTGCTGCGGGTGCCGGATGCCGATACCATGGACGCGCTGATCGAAGACAAGATCGCGCCTTCGAACTGGGGTAAACACTTGGGCCATTCGGCTTCCAGCCTCGTCAATGCGTCCACATGGGCGCTTATGTTGACCGGTCGCGTGCTGGATGATCGTAAGCCCAGCGTGGTTTCCAGCCTGCGCGGAGCTGTCAAACGCGTGGGGGAACCTGTTATCCGCACGGCTGTGTCGCGCGCGATGAAGGAAATGGGCAAGCAATTCGTGCTGGGCGAGACGATTGAAGCCGCGATGAAACGCGCGCGGGAGTTGGAGGCCAAGGGCTTTACCTATTCCTATGATATGCTGGGCGAAGCTGCCCGCACCGAAGCCGATGCGCGCCGCTATCACCTCGCGTATACGGCAGCGATTACAGCCATCGCCAAGGCCGCGAAATCCAAGGATATACGCGACAATCCGGGCATTTCCGTGAAACTTTCGGCCCTGCATCCCCGCTATGAGGTCGCGAAACGTGACCGCGTGATGGAGGAGCTGGTGCCCCGTGTGCGCGCCCTTGCGGGCTTGGCTAAGGCCGCCGGTCTGGGTTTCAACATTGACGCCGAGGAGGCCGACCGTCTGGCCCTGTCACTGCAAGTGATCGAGGCGGTTTTGTCCGAAAAGACCCTGAAAGGCTGGGACGGGTTCGGTGTGGTCGTTCAGGCCTATGGTCGCCGCGCTGGCGCTGTGATTGATTGGCTTTATGGGGTCGCGGAACGCTTGGATCGCAAGATCATGGTGCGCCTGGTCAAGGGGGCCTATTGGGACGCCGAGGTAAAGCGCGCGCAGGTGATGGGGCTGGAAAGCTTTTCCGTTTTCACCCGCAAACAGGCGACCGATGTGTCTTATATCGCCAACGCCAAGAAACTGCTGGGCATGACCGACCGGATCTATCCGCAATTTGCCACCCATAACGCACATACCGTGGCCGCCGTGCTGGATATGGCCACCGACAAACGCGCCTTTGAATTCCAGCGCCTGCATGGCATGGGCGAACGCCTGCATGACATCGTGCTGGAAAGCCAAGGCACCCGCTGCCGGATTTATGCCCCCGTCGGCGCGCATCGCGACCTGCTGGCCTATCTGGTGCGGCGCCTGTTGGAAAACGGTGCGAACTCCAGTTTCGTCAACCAGATCGTGGATGAGACCGTGCCGCCAGAAGAGGTTGCTGCCTGCCCTATCACCGCGATGGAGGCCATGGCCCCGGTGGAAAGCCCGGTGCTGCGCACAGGCCCCGCGCTGTTCGGATCACGCGCGAACTCCAAAGGATGGGATTTGACTGACAGTGCCGATCTGGCCGCGATCGCGGCCGCGCGCGCACCTTTCGCAGATGTTCTTTTTGAAGCCCGTCCCATGCTCGCTGGCCCTGTTGCTGGGGGCAAACGCTGGGCCGTCACCAACCCCGCAACGGGCGCTGTGGTGGGCCATGTTTTGCCCGCCGCTGCACCGGATGTTGAAACGGCTTTGGCGGCGGCGGCTCCATGGGACGCCGCACCGTCCCAACGTGCCGAGGTACTGCGCCGTGCTGCCGATCTGTATGAGGCCGAATTCGGCCGCCTCTTTGCGCTATTGGCGCGCGAGGCGGGGAAGACATTGCTGGATGCCGTGGGAGAGTTGCGCGAAGCCGTGGATTTCTTGCGCTATTACGCCGATCAGGGGGCCGCACTGCAAGCGCCTGCCCGCGGTGTTTTTACCTGCATCAGCCCGTGGAATTTTCCGCTGGCCATCTTCTCGGGGCAGATCGCGGCGGCCTTGGCTGCGGGCAATGCCGTGCTGGCGAAACCTGCCGAACAGAGCAGCCTGATCGCCGCAGCCGCCGTTGACTTGCTTCATAAGGCGGGCGTTCCAGCGACGGCCCTGCAACTGCTGCCAGGTGAAGGCGGCGTTGTGGGCGGGGGGCTGACCGGAGATGCGCGCGTCCAAGGCGTCTGCTTTACTGGATCAACCGAAACCGCCCAGCGCATTCGTCGCAACATGGCGGAGCACATGGACCCGACCGCGCCGCTGATCGCTGAAACCGGCGGTCTGAACGCTATGGTGGTCGATAGCACCGCCCTGCCAGAACAAGCCGTGCGCGATATCCTGGCGTCCAGCTTCCAATCGGCAGGGCAGCGCTGCTCGGCGCTGCGGTGCCTCTATTTGCAAGATGATATCCGCGATACCGTTCTTGAAATGCTCTACGGCGCGATGGATGACCTAGAGGCCGGAAACCCTTGGGATTTAGTTACGGATATCGGGCCGGTGATCGACGCCGATGCCCAAGCCGATATTCGCGCCTATATCGAGGCCGCGCGCGCCGAAGGTCGCGTGCTGAAAGAAGGCAGCGTCCCGCCAAACGGCACCTTTATCCCGCCCACAGTCATCTTGGTGAATGGCATTGCGGATATGCCACGCGAAATCTTTGGCCCCGTGCTGCATGTCGCCCCATGGCGCGCGGGGGGCTTGAACAAGGTCATCGCGGATATCAACGCAACGGGTTACGGGTTGACCTTCGGGATGCACAGCCGGATTGATGATCGCGTAGAGCGCGCAGTCGCACAGATTTGTGTTGGCAACACCTATGTCAACCGCAACCAGATCGGCGCGGTTGTGGGCAGCCAACCCTTTGGCGGTGAAGGGCTTTCCGGCACCGGGCCAAAGGCGGGCGGGCCTGACTACATCGCCCGCTTCACGCGCATTGATGCCCCTGATCTCGGCGGGGCGGCTGCAGAAAGCGATCCGGCACTGGTGGCAAAATCCTTGAAATCCGAGGCCGTGGCGCGGCGCGTCCTTCATGTGCAAGACCTGCCCGGACCGACCGGGGAAAGCAACCGGCTTTCCGCCTACCCGCGCGATCCTCTGCTCTGCCTTGGTCCCAGCCGCGAGCAGGTGCTGGCGCAAGCCGAAGCCGTGCGCGCTTTGGGAGGCGAGGCGGTGGAAGCCGCGTGCCTGAACCCTGCGGCGCTGAACGCGCTGAACGGCTTCTCCGGCGCGCTTTGGTGGGGCAGCGCGGAAACTGGCCGCGCCTATGCACAGGCGCTTGCGGCCCGAACGGGGGCAATTTTGCCGCTGATCGGCGGGATGCCGGACGCGGCCCATGTGCGGCTGGAACGCCATGTCTGCGTTGACACCACAGCCTCGGGCGGGAATGCCCAGTTGCTTGCCGAAATGGGAGAGGCGTAAAGGCCACTTGACGCTTCGTCGCGGATCGGGAAGTTTGGCCCGATGTTTCCGATCCGCGATCATAACCCTTCGGGGCGAACACCTTATGTCACCTATGCCCTTATCCTGCTGAATGTCGGGATATTCGCAAGCTATTGGCTGACGCTCCCCGGCGAGCAGCAACTGGCGATGTTCTTCATCGATTGGGGGCTGGTGCCGCGCCGGGTGATGGCAGGCAACGGGTTGGAAACCCTTGTCACCTCTATGTTCCTGCACGGCGGCTTTATGCATCTTGCTGGCAACATGCTGTTTTTGTACATTTTCGGCGACAACCTTGAGGATATATTGGGCCATACCCGTTACCTCGGGTTCTACCTGTTGTCGGGGCTCGCGGCAGCCGCGTTGCAAGTGGCCTCTGGCCCTTATTCGCCGGTGCCGATGGTCGGGGCCTCGGGGGCGATTGCGGGGGTGATGGGGGGCTATTTGCTGCTGTTCCCGCGCGCCAAAGTCGATGTTCTGATCATCATTGTGATCTTTTTCCGCATCTTCCCCGTTCCAGCGTGGATCATGTTGGGGATTTGGTTTGCTATGCAACTGTTCAACGGCTTTTCCATCCCGGGGGACGAGGGCGGCGTGGCCTATTGGGCGCATGCGGGCGGGTTTATTGCGGGCGTACTGCTTATGCTGCCGGCCTTCTGGCGTCTGGGCGGGACGGCTTTCTGGAACCGAACCCACGGCGCGCCACCGCATCCGGAGGCAACCTATACGCTCAGCAAATCCAGTATTCCGCGTGTCGGGCGGCGCAGATAAAAAATGGGGCGGAATGAACCGCCCCCAGAGAGATTTCAGGAAAATATAATTCAAGCGACGTTTTGCAGCGCGATTTGCGGTGTGACGCCCAGCGCATGGCAAACCTCACGGGTCAGGTGGGGTTTGTTGAGCGTGTAGAAGTGCAGATCTTCGACGCCTTCTTCGATCAACGTGTCGCACAGTTCGGTGCAGAGCGCAGTTGCCAACAATTCCTCGCGCCCATCGCGCTTGGCGGCGGCAAAAGCCTCATCCAGCCAAGCGGGAATTTGTGTGCCGCAGCGGGCCGCGAACTTCTTGGTGCCTTCCCAGGACTGGATCGGCAGAATTCCGGGGATGATCGGCGCGGTGATGCCCTCTTTGGCACAGGCATCGCGGAAGCGTAGGAAGGTTTCCGCCTCGAAGAAAAACTGGGTCATGGCGCTGCTGGCCCCCGCTTCGATCTTGCGCTTAAGGAAGCGCACATCAGCGAGCGTATCGGCCGCATCGGGGTGCGGTTCGGGGTAGGCCCCCACGCGCAGCTTGAATTTTCCGGTTGCAGCCAAAGCCTCCACCAGTTCCACCGATGATGCAAAACCATCGGCATGGGGGGTAAAGCGGTCAGCGCCCTTTGGCGCGTCGCCGCGCAAAGCCACAATCTCGGTCACGCCAGCCGCCGCATAGCTTTCAGCGATTTCCAGCGTTTCGGCGCGGGTCGCATCCACGCAGGTCAGGTGTGCGGCCACGTTCAGCCCGTAGTTATTACCAATCGCGCCCACCGCCTCATGCGTCAGTTTGCGGGTCGTGCCGCCTGCGCCATAGGTAACCGACACAAAATTGGGGTTCAGCGGTGCCAAGGTCTGCACGGTTTCCCACAGCCGGAAAGATGCATCCAGCGTTTGGGGTGGGAAGAATTCAAACGAGATATTCGGCGTCTTGGTCATTTTGTAAGCTCCTGCTCTTGAACCCTTGTCGCAGATTCGCCGATGTGAGACAATTTCATAATACTAATCATGTTTATGAGGACGACTGCATAATGCATATCGAGTTCCGCCACCTGCGCACCATCCGCGCCATTCATCAGGCCGGGGGTCTGGCTCGTGCTGCCGATATGCTGAATATGACACAATCGGCGCTGTCGCATCAGGTCAAAGGGCTGGAAGATCAGGCAGGCGTGGAACTCTTCGTGCGCCGCTCCAAGCCGTTAAAGCTTTCGGCGGCAGGGATGCGGATGTTGCGCCTGGCCGAGCGCATCCTGCCGGAGATGGACGCACTGGAAGAAGAGTTTCGCGGCCTGCGGTCCGGCAAATCGGGGCGGCTGCATATCGCGATTGAATGCCACGCTTGTTTTGAATGGCTGTTTCCGGTTCTGGAACTGTTCCGCCGCGCCTGGCCGGAGGTCGATGTGGATATCCGCGCAGGTCTGGCTTTCGAGGCACTGCCAGCCTTGCAACGCGAAGAGGTGGATCTGGTGATTTCGTCGGATCCGGCGCCATTGGCAAATGTGGTTTTCAACCCTTTGTTTGACTATC
>JBFHGI010000152.1:0-5880 GCA_041583175.1 Pseudorhodobacter sp.
AACCCTGCTCCGGGTCATAATAGCTGGAGACTTTGCTTTCGCGATACTCTTCGGGGATCATGTCACCCGCGGTCAGCACCTTGAAATATTTCTGCAAAAGCGGATGGGTGGAAATCGCGCGGCGCATCGCCATCGCCGCCTCAACCTGCCGCTGCACAAATTCGAACCCTTCCAGTTCCACCTGACGGCGGCCCACATCGAGGCTGGCGATGATCTGGTAGTTAGGGCTGGTGGAGGTATGGGTCATATAGGCTTCATGGAAGGCTTGCTCTACCTCGCCCTTGAAGTCCTGATCGTTGACGTGAATCATCGACCCCTGCCGCAGCGAGGTCAGCGTTTTATGGGTGGATTGCGTGGTATAGACCCTGATCCGCGCATTGGGTGGCGGGATCAGCCTTGTGTTCAACAGCGTTTCCATATCCGCATCTTCCAGCTTTTCCTGTTGGGCGGCATAGGCCTTGGCATGGGCGGGCGTACGGAATTTCTCGCGGAAGGTGTTGGCGGCGTTCATGCCGGTGCGCTGGCGGTATGTCGGGCCGAAACGGGCAAAGGCGAACCATGCCTCATCCCACAAAAACACCAGATCGGGCTTGATGGCGAGACATTCTTCCATCACACGCTCGACGTTATAGACAACGCCATCAAAGGTGCAGTTGGTCAGCAAAAGCATCCGCACACGATCAAGCTTACCTTCGGCCTTTAGCTCTAGCAGCCTGTGCTTGATCTCGCGCAGCGGAACTGCGCCATACATGGAATACTCATTCAGCGGATAGCTGTCGAGGTAACTGACCTGTGCGCCTGCAAGCACCATGCCGTAATGGTGCGATTTATGGCAATCGCGGTCGACCAGAACAATGTCACCGGGGCGCACCAAGGCCTGCACAACGATCTTGTTGCAGGTCGATGTGCCGTTGGTCGAAAAATAGGTGTGCTTGGCGCCGAAGGCCCGCGCCGCCAGTTCCTGCGCTTCCTTGATCGCGCCGACCGGCTCCAGCAGACTGTCCAGCCCGCCAGAAGTTGCAGAGGTTTCGGCCATGAATATATTGGGACCATAAAACGCGCCCATATCCTGAATCCAATGGCTGCGGGTGATCGACTTCCCGCGGCTGATCGGCATGGCATGGAAAACGCCCGTCGGCTGTTTGGAATACTCCTTGAGCGCCGTGAAAAACGGGGTTTTGTAGCGCGCCTGAACACCACGCAGGATGTTCAGATGCAACTCCATGAAGTCTTCCTGATTGTAGAACACACGGCGGCAGATCCCCAGATCAAGCCCCGCGATATCTTCGACAGAGCGATCGGTGACAAGATAGGCATCCAGCTCTGGCCGGACCTTGGCGACAAGGCGGCACAACTCCGGCCCGTAATCTTCGGGGTTCAAGGTCTTGAGATCCTCCACCCCGCCTGCATGGTTGAGATAGCGGGTCAGCAGCCCAAGATCGACCTTGGATTCCAGACGCAGGCCGGGGCGCACCACGATGGCCTGAATGTTGTGGTTGAACAGAATTCCGATCAGCGCATCCTGCAGACTGGGCACAACGACCGGCGCGTAGGTATAGGCGTCTTCCGACCGGCGCATGGAGGCCATGTTCTGCCGCAACCAGCGTTCCTGATGCTCGTTCACATCATCGACGATCATCACCTCGAAGTAGGGGCGCGCTAAAGCGCGGGCTTCGGGTGACAGGATCGCCTCGTCCTCGTTTTCGTCCTTGTCATCTTGATCACGGTCCAGCGGGATATGGCGACGGCGATAAGCGCCTGTGGTCAGGGCTCGCGCCGCGCGCCGGACAGTAAATGCAACATCGCTGAAGTTCCCATTTTCAAACTGGCGGCGCATGTGGTCAAACGCCTCGGTTCCAGGAAAAGCCCAATAGCGTTCGACCAAATCCAGCGCCGCGAACATTTCGGTTACTTTGGCATGCGTGGCCTTTGCATGGCGGCCTTCGGGTTCGCGTGCAAGCAAGTCGAGCGATTGGCGTAGTGTGCTCCAGTGATCGCTCCGGAGCTGCACGGCAGAATAGTAATCACTCATCGTTTGCATCGTTTGGTCCTTTACCAAGTGGTGAAGGCCGGCCCCATTTCGGGGCAATCTGGAGCGGCGGGGGTATCGCCCACCGCCCCACGAAGATCAGCCTGTAACAGTTTTTCCCGCGAGTGGTGCGGTTGCAGGTGGGGTTGCGGGCGCGTGCAAAGAGTGGTCTGCGCCTTTGAATTGCGGCTGAGGGGCTCCTCTGATGATCTCATCCGAAAGAGTCGTATCGCGCAAGTCCAATGTTGAAAGCCCCGCTTTTGTACCTTGCTGGGGGGTGACCAACGGACCAAGGCCGTGCAAATAGGTATCCGCGCCACTTGCCCGGTCATAGACCGAGAAATCGACCGAGCGGTCACGGAAACTTTTCAAGACTTGCCCCAAGCCCTTCATGCCCGTCTCACGCTGACGGCGCACTTGGTCGAGATCAATCTCGATCGGGAACATGTCTTCCTGACCAGCCGATTGGTGCAATACGGTCGAAGTCGGGTCGATCACGCAAGAGCGCCCGTTGCCGCCCGCGCCCAGCCCGTTCACATCAACGACATAGCACTGGAATTGTGCCGCTGTGGCGCGGGCAATCGAGAGTTCCGCCTCGCGGTCGGTGGTCCCCGTCAGGACGGGGTGCAGCAGCACCTCCACGCCAGCGCTGGTCAGCTGGCGCGTGGTTTCGGGGAACCAGATGTCATAGCAGATCGACAGCCCGAAGCGGCCGACTTCCGGCACGTCAAAGACACAGAACTCTGTGCCAGCCTCTACCCCGGATTCATAGGGGCGGAATGGGAACATCTTGCGGTACTTCTGAACCACCTCACCTTGCGGGTTGATCACCGCCGAAGTGTTATAGATGTGGCCGCTTTCGGTTTGTTCGAACAAGGAACCGGGCAGCAGCCAGACATTGTGCTTGACCGCGGCTTCCTGAAAGCGATGCAAGTGCTCGTTGTCAAAGGGCAGCGCAAAGCGGGGCAGCGGGCCAAGTGGGGCCAATTCCGAAAACAGAACCATCTGCGTCCAAGGAAAACGGGCCATCAGAATATCAAGGCGCTGCAACATGCCTTCGACATTGGGCTGCAACGCGTTCACATACATCTGGACGCCAGCGATTGCGAAGGGGGTCATTTTGGGTACTCCAGTCAGGTCAGGCCGCGAGCCGCGCGGCCGAGTGTGTTTTGCTCGACCCCGCTTTTACGCCCGAACAACCAGAACGGAAACAGGGGATCTGCGCACAACTCTGTCAGCTTGGCTGCCCACCAGAAACTCGCGCACGTGATCCGGCGCGTGAGAGGCCATGACCACGAGGTCGGCGCCAACCTCCTTTATGGCGTCCAGAATCTCGTTATGCACGGTGCCGTGGCGCACATGCAGCTTAGCACCGCGTTCGGCAGGAACTTCTTTTATCACCAAGGCTTTAAGTTGCTCCAGCGCTTGCGACAGCGCAGTTTTGGAGAAGCCCTTCGGAAGGGCGTTTTCAACCAGAAACGAGCCATAGAACGGCACCACATAAAGCACATGCAGGGCCGCATTGTTAAGTTGCGCCAGCTTCACAGCCTCTGGCAAGGCGTGGTTCCAAGACGCCTCTTCTGCGATGTCGATTGCAATCAGGATTGTGTTGGTCATATCAATTTCCCTCCTGAATTAAGCCGCGACCGGGACTGCCGCACCTGCACGACGGCGTTGCAGCATTATGATCACACCTAGGACCAGCAGCGCAGGCAGGAACATCCAATACTTGGATGGCACATCCACCGGACGCAGCACCCGTAGCACTTCCTGATCCCAATCGAGGCCAGCTTCCGCTGCGGCAGAGCCATAGGTCACATCATCAATGATCATCCGGTCACCATCATTGCGCAGCACAACCCCCGCAGCTTCAAGCTTTTCATCGCCAGTGGCGCCTTCGGTGATGGGCAGGATGGCGACAAATTCGATCGGGTCGCCAAGCTCGTTCAAGCCCGCCACCCGCAGGCGGAGATCGGCCCCCACCGGCGTTGCCTCCGCCGCTTGGACAAGGTTCGCGGGTGGTTCTTCGGCGAAAGGTGGGGCGACCATATCCATCCAGAAACCCGGCCGGAACAGGGTAAAGGCGATCAGCAGCAAGGCCACGGATTCGTAAATCCGATTGCGCGTCAGGAACCAGCCTTGGGTCGCCGCCGCGAAGAGCAACATCGCCACGGTCGCGACAATGAAGACGAAGACACCTTGCACCGCGGTGACGTTAATCAGCAGCAACTCGGTGTTGAAGATAAACAGGAAGGGCAAAGCCGCCGTGCGCATGGAGTAGAAGAAGGCCACCACGCCGGTTTTGATCGGGTCGCCGCCCGAAACCGCCGCCGCCGCAAAGGAGGCAAGGCCAACGGGTGGAGTCACATCGGCCATGATGCCGAAGTAGAACACAAAGAGATGCACCGCGATCAGCGGCACGATCAGCCCGTTTTGCTGACCCAAGGTCACGATGACGGGCGCAAGTAGGGCAGACACAACGATATAGTTCGCCGTTGTGGGCAGGCCCATGCCAAGGATCAGCGACAGGATCGCGGTCAGCACCAGAATGGCAAGGATGTTGCCGCCAGACAGCACCTCGACCACATCGGCAAGCGCCGAGCCCACACCGGTTTGGCTGACGGCGCCGACGATGATACCCGCCGTTGCCGTTGCAATGCCGATACCGATCATGTTGCGCGCGCCTGTGACCATACCGTCCACAAGGTCGGTCAAGCCGCCGCGCACCGCTTCCACCATCTCACCGGACCCGCGCAGGATTGCCAACAGCGGGCGCTGCGTCACAAGGATGAACACCATATACATCGTCGCCCAGAAGGCCGAGAGGCCGGGGGACAGCCGGTCTACCATCAGGGCCCAGACCAGTACCACCACGGGCAGGATGTAATGCAGTCCCGACCGGATAGTCGGCCCCGGAAGCGGCAGCTTAGTGACTTTCGCGTTTGGATCATCCAGCTTCAACGGCTCTTCGCGGGCAGCGATGGCCAGAAGGCCGATGTATACCGCTGTCAGGAAGGCAAAGATGATATAGCCAGCAGCGGCGGGGAAGGCAGGCCTGATCCAGCCCATGCCGTAATACACCGCGAAAGACACGGCACAGATCACTGCGATGGTGAAGGCGATGCCAATGAGGCGCTGCACGATGGGCTTGGGCGTGTAGGCACGCTCCAACCCTTCCATGCCTGCCTTGCAGGCTTCCAGATGCACGATATAGACCAGCGCGATATAGGAGATCACCGCAGGCAGAAACGCGTGAGTGACCACGTCGAAATAGGGAATGCCGACATATTCCACCATCAGGAAGGCCGCAGCCCCCATCACCGGCGGCATGATCTGGCCGTTGACGGAGGAGGCAACCTCTACTGCGCCGGCCTTTTCCGAACTGAAGCCCACTTTCTTCATCAGGGGAATGGTGAAGGTGCCCGTGGTCACCACATTGGCGATCGACGACCCCGAGATCAGCCCCGTCATGGCCGAGGAGACAACCGCCGCTTTGGCAGGGCCGCCGCGCATATGGCCCATAAGGCTGAACGCGACTTGAATGAAGTAATTGCCCGCGCCCGCCTTATCCAGCAAAGAGCCGAACAGCACGAAGAGGAACACGAAACCGGTGGAAACCCCCAGCGCGATACCGAAGACGCCTTCAGTGGTGATCCACTGGTGGTTCACGATCTCGGACAGGTTGTTGCCTTTATGGGCGATGATCGAGGGCATGTTCGGCCCCAGAACCGTATAGATCAGAAAGACCGAGGCCACGATCATCAAGGCAGGTCCAAGCGCGCGGCGCGTGGCTTCCAGAAGCAGCAGGATGCCGATGACAGCGACCACGAAATCCTGCGTGATCGGTGCGC
>JBFHGI010000153.1:0-5869 GCA_041583175.1 Pseudorhodobacter sp.
TTCCACAACATGATGCTGATCAGCCCTGCAACGAAAAAGCGGCAGGTCGACAGGTTGATCGGAGCCTTTTCCGAGGTTTTGAAAAGTTTGTTCGAATAGGGTCACGGTGGCAGGCGCAGAGGGGCGTTGCCCCCCCTGCCCCCCAAGGTATTTGGACCAAGATGAAAGAAGGGCGGCTTGCGGCCCCCGTGCTAAGGATGGAAGCGATGAGCGTGAATGTCAGCCCTTCGGGATCGAGCGTAGCAGAGGCAGAGGCCTTTCTGGCCGCGCATCCGGAGATTGAAGCGATTGATCTGGTGCTGCACGATGCCAACGGTGTTGGGCGTGGCAAGATCATCCGGCGGCATGAACTGCTGGGGTTCTACAAATCCGGGCGGCACTTACCAATTTCCATTCTGGGCTTGGATATTTGCGGCGAGGATGTGCATGAGACGGGTCTGATCTGGGATCAGGGCGATGGTGATTTGCGGGCCTGGCCGGTGCCGGGCAGTTTGGTGCCTTTGCATGGAACCAAGCCTGCGCGCGCCGAGGTGTTCATGTGCATGTATGATCTGGACGGCACGCCGATGACTTCGGACCCGCGCCACGCCTTGCAGCGTCAGGTCGATGCTTTGGCCGCCGAAGGCCTGAAACCTGCGGGGGCGTTTGAGTTGGAGTTCTTCCTGCTTGCCAATGAACGCGGTCCGGATGGTCGTGTGCAACCGGCGCGGGATGTGTTGGACGGGCGGCCAAGCTCCAAGACCGAAGTCTATTCCGTCGATCACTTGCATGGCATGTTGCCTTTGTTTTCCGATATTTATGCGGGGGCCGCGGCAGCAGGCATCAAGGCCGAGACAATGATTTCGGAATATGCGCCGGGGCAGTATGAGCTGACGCTACATTACCGCGAGGATGTGATGCAGGCCGCCGACGATCTGATGCGGCTCAAGCGGATCGTGCGGGCGCAGGCGCGGGCCCATGGGGTAACGGCGTGCTTCATGGCCAAACCGGTGGAGCAATACGCAGGCTCCGGGATGCATTTCCATGTGTCCATGCTGGATAAATCCGGGCGCAATGTGTTTGTGGAGGCGGTAGAGGGCGAATGGTCAACGACGATCCTCAACGCATTGGGCGGATTGCGGGCAACGATGGCGGAATCCATGCTGGTCTTTGCCCCGCATGCCAATAGCTGGCGGCGCTTTGTCGGGCAATCCTACGCGCCGGTCAGCCCGTCCTGGGGGGTGAACAACCGCTCGGTCGCTTTGCGCATTCCGGCGGGTGACATCAAGGCGCGGCGGATCGAGCATCGGCCGGCGGGAGTGGATGCAAACCCCTATCTGGTGGCCGCGACTGTGTTGGCCGGTATCCGCGCGGGGCTGGCGCATCGCGTCGATCCGGGGCCGGAAACCACGGGCAACGGCTATGACGGGGCCGAAGCGGGGGACATGCCCGTGGATTGGCGCGGCGCGATTGAGGCTGCACGGGAATCGCGCTTTTTGCGGGACGCCTTGGGCGAGGATATGCACCGCACCTTTGTCGCCATCAAAGCGGCGGAATACGCACGGGTGGCGCGCACCATCTCGGATGTGGATTACGATTTATATCTGCACAGCGTCTAGGGCCTGTCTCAGCGGCGAGGCCAGTAGCCAAGACAGTTGTTTTCCGCCGCAAGGATTGGTAAATAAAATTTACCACATCCAGCGGAGATCCCAATGCCCGTGATTACCTGTATCGACGACCTCAAGCGGCTGCACAAACGCCGCACGCCGAAGATGTTTTACGATTACGCGGAAAGCGGCAGCTACACCGAGCAGACCTTCCGCGAGAACTCGTCAGATTTCGCGCAGCTCCGCCTTCGTCAGAAGGTCGCGGTCGATATGTCCGGGCGCAGCACGGCCAGTGAGATGATCGGCGAAAAGGTGGCGATGCCTGTCGCCTTGGCCCCCGTTGGGCTGACAGGGATGCAGCACGCCGACGGCGAGATTCTGGCGGCGAAAGCGGCGGAAAAAATGGGCGTGCCTTTTACCCTGTCGACCATGAGCATCTGTTCGATCGAGGATGTGGCCGAACACACCACCAAGCCGTTCTGGTTTCAGGTCTATACCCTGAAAGACGATGATTTCATGAACCGCTTGTTTGAACGGGCGCGGGCGGCGAAGTGTTCGGCCATCGTGATCACGGTCGATTTGCAGATCATGGGGCAGCGGCACAAGGACCTGAAAAACGGCTTGTCCGCGCCGCCGAAGCTGACCCCGCAATCCATCGCCAATATGATGACCAAGGTGCAATGGGGGCTTGGCATGCTGCAAACCAAGCGGCGGTTCTTTGGCAATATCGTGGGCCATGCCAAAGGGGTTTCGGACCCCTCCAGCCTGTCAAGCTGGACGGCCGAGGCGTTTGACGAGAGCCTCGACTGGAAGCGGATTGCGAAGTTCAAGGAAATGTGGGGCGGCAAGGTTATCCTGAAAGGGGTGATGGATGCCGAGGATGCCAAGAATGCGCTGGCCGTGGGGGCCGACGCGATTGTGGTGTCGAACCACGGCGGGCGGCAATTGGATGGCGCGCTGTCGTCGATCCGCGCCTTGCCGGGCATTGTGGATGCCGTGGGCGACAAGATCGAGGTGCATATGGACAGCGGCATCCGCTCCGGCCAAGACGTGCTGAAGGCACTGTCGCTGGGGGCGAAGGGCACCTATATCGGGCGCGCCTTTGTCAACGGTTTGGGCGCGATGGGCGAGGCTGGTGTGACCAAGGCCTTGGAGGTGATCCAGAAAGAACTGATCACGACGATGGGGCTGGTGGGCGAACGGTCGATCAGCGATCTTGGGCGGCACAACCTGTTGATACCGAAGGGGTTTGAAGGCGACTGGGTGGAATAGCCCCGCCCTCCCCCTATCTGCGCATCAAGGGCGCAAGCAGCACCACCGCCAGCAAAGCAACAGCCGTAAACCCGAACGCCGCCCGCAGCCCGAAACTGGCGGCGATAAAGCCGATCAGCGGCGGGCCGAAGAAATAACCGAAATAGCCCAGCAGCGTGGCCCGTGCCACAGCGCGCGCCCGTGCCTCGGGCCGCGCCATCTGACCGACCAGCGTAAAGGCGGTCGGGGCCACAACCGAGGCGCCGATCCCCAGCACGATAAACCCCAGATAGGCCATGGCGGGGCTTACGGCCAAAGCAGCGATCAACGCTCCGATTGCCGCGATCACCGCGCCATACGTCATCAAGCGCAACGGGCTGACCCGCATGATGACACCCTGCCCCGCCAGTCGCGCCACTGCCATGGTCAGCGCCATCGCCGCAGGGCCAAGCGCGCCTTGGGCCGGGCTGCCGCCAAGCGTTTGTTCGACATGCAGCGCAGACCAGCTTTCGGCGGCATTTTCGGACAGAAAGGCGATCAGCACGATTGCGCCGCCAATCACCGCCACCCGGCCCAAACCCGCCGCGCTTCCGTCCTTGGGCTTGGCCAGCCCGTCAATCCGGCCATCCGCCTCAAACGAGGCCAGCCCAAGCCCCAACGCCAGAAGGGCTGCAACCAACATCACCTGCCCCGGCGCCCACTCCGCCGCACGCAAACCACCGCTGATCAGGGCCGATCCGGCATAGCCCAGCGAATAGGCGGCGTGGCACAGGTTCATCAGCGAATGGCCGCGCGCGTTTTCCATCGCGGCGACGCGGGCGTTCATCAACACATCCAGCGTCCCTGTGGTCGCCCCGCACAGCGCCATCGCTGCGGCAAAGGCCACAAGCATCAATCCGCCCGCAATGGGGGCCTGCCCCGGCAGCATGAAGGCCAAAGCCATCGCCAGACTGGCGAGCGGCAAGGCAAACCGCCCCAGCGCCACACCTGTTGCAGGGGCCACCAGCATCGCCAGAACCGCCGCAATCGGCGCACCAAGGATCAGCAGGCCCAAGCCAGCCTCATCCACAGCCAGCATCGCCTTTATATCCGGCACCGTCGCAGCATAGCTGCCCCATAGGATACCCATCGCGGCGAATGTCGCCAGCGCCGGACGCGCGGCGTGTAGGGTGGCCGTAAAGGACATGTCAGGCTCCAGATCGCTGGCATGGTCCTAGCGCCGATGCAAAAGGGCGGCAAGCCCCCGTGATTTCCCTGCAACCAAGCACGATTTCACCTTTCCCCCAAGGTGATTCCCCGCTATAGCCCCCCGGTCGCACCGCACACCCTTGGAGGGCGGTGGGCTTAACATATGGAGAATTACAATGGCAAAAGAGATCCCGGATCTTGTAGCCGAGGTTCGCGCGGGGACAGGCAAGGGGGCCGCCCGCCAAGCTCGTCGTGATCAATTGGTACCCGGTGTTGTTTATGGTGACGGCAAAGAGCCGCTGGCCATCAACATGAAGTATAACTACCTCATCAAGCACCTGAAGGCTGGCCGCTTCTTGTCCACGCTGTTCAACCTCAAGGTTGAAGGCGAAAAGGACGTGCGCGTTATCTGCCGTGACGTTCAGCGTCACGTTGTAAAGGATACACCTTTGCACGTGGATTTCATGCGTCTGCGCGCCAACAGCCGGATCAACCTGTTCATCCACGTGACTTTCGAGAACCACGAAAAAGCACCGGGCCTGAAAAAGGGCGGCACGCTGGTTGTGGTCCGCAACGAGGTTGAGCTGGAAGTGAACGCGTCGAACATTCCGGATCACATCACCGTTGATCTGACCGGCTTGAATGTGGGTGACGTTATCCACATCAACGACATCGCCCTGCCGAACGGCGCCAAGCCGACAATCGACCGGAACTTCGTGATCGCCAACATCTCGGCCCCGTCCAGCCTGCGTTCGTCCGGTGACGATGAAGCCGAAGACAGCGCAGAAGAAGGCGCAGAAGAATAATCTGACCCATCGGGTGAGGTTTGAAAACGCGGCGGCCTCTGGCCTGCCGCGTTTTTTCATTTTGATCCACGGCGTCAGGTGCTAACCAAAGGCCAAAGACAAAAGGGCGACGTCAATGAAACTGTTTGTGGGCTTGGGCAATCCCGGCGCGAAATATGCAGGCAACCGGCATAACATCGGCTTCATGGCACTGGACCGGATCGCCGCCGACCACGGTTTCTCCCCCTGGAAAAAATCCTTCAAAGGGCTGATCGCGGATGGCCGGCTTGGGGACGCGCGTGTGCTGCTGCTCAAACCCGAAACCTTCATGAACCTGTCGGGCGAAGCGGTGCAGGCGGCAATGGCCTTTCACAAGATCACCCCCGCAGATGTCATCGTCTTTCATGACGAGTTGGACCTCGCCCCCGGCAAGATGCGGCAAAAGCAGGGTGGCGGCCATGCGGGCCATAACGGCCTGCGGTCCATCCACGCCCATATCGGCGAGGCGTATGGCCGTGTGCGGCTTGGCATCGGGCATCCCGGCCATAAGGATGCAGTTGCCAATTATGTGCTGCATGATTTCGCCAAGGCAGATCAGGACTGGCTTGACGATCTGTTGCGCGGCCTATCCGATGGCGCGCCCTATCTGGCCGCCGGTGATGGCGCAAAGTTTTCCAACGCCGTTGCCTTGCGCACCGCCCCGCCCCGCCCCTCGACTGGCCAGCAAGCGGGCCAGCAAGCGGGCAGACCAAAGCCCGCAGAGCCAGCGAAACCCGCCCCCCTAGCAGAGCAGGAACCCGACAGCCGCAGCCTGCTGCAAAAACTTGCGGACCGGTTCAAGTGAGCGCCCGCGTCCGCGACAGTTTTCGCGCCCAGGCCGACGCCTGCGCCGCACTCGGCTCCCCCTTCACCGCGCGCATCTTAAGGCTTCTGGCCGAAGGGCTTGCCCCCGGCAGCCCCGTTGCCGATCGGGTTCTGGGCTGGACGGGCGATCCATCCTCCCGCGCGGACGCACTGGCCTTGCGGCTGGCTGGCGGTTTGCATGCTCTGGCGCTGCAA
>JBFHGI010000154.1:0-5857 GCA_041583175.1 Pseudorhodobacter sp.
AGCTTCGTCCAGCTTGGTGGTCTGAGCCTGATCGAAGAAGATATCGCTTTGGCTGATTACGCGACGGGCGCCCGCCCGCGCCTGGCAAGCCAGCTGCGCGCCATGCTGACACGCATCGCCGCCGAGGAGGACGCACTATGAGGCGCGGGCTCTGGGATCGTGAGATGGTGGCCCTGTTGTTGCTGTTGTCGCTGCTGCCATTGATACTGGCCTGGGCGGTGTTCGGCGGCAGCGACGCATTGGCGCGATTGTTGTTTACTCTCGTTGTTTCGGGGCTTTGGCACCTGATCTTCATGTTGTCGCGTGCGCAGCCCCCGTCTTTTGCAGGCGCGCTGACGGCTGTCGCGGTGGCCATGCTCGCCCCGCAGGAGTTGAGCCTGCTGCAACTGGTCCTCGGCATCAGCTTCGGTTCTGTCATGGCGGAACTGGTCTTCGGCGGCTGGGGCCGTAACGTGCTGAACCCTGCGACCGTCACGCTGGCCTTTCTGGGCTTCGGCTTTCCCGCAGCGCCGTGGCATGATTTCGCAGCCCCTGTGTCCTGGGCCGCGGCGGGCGCGTTAGCGGTTGGCGCGCTTTTCGGGGTCATGTCGGCGCGCTTGATCCTTGGCGCGCTGGCGGTGCTGGCATCGGGATGGTTTGCGGGCCTGCCGATTGCCACAGTGCTGCCTGCGGCGGGTATCGTGCTGGCACTGCTTGTGGCCGACCCGGTGGCAAGCGCCTCTACCCGGCTTGGCGGCTGGCTGAACGGGGTGTTTTACGCGGCTTTGGTGATCCTCTTCGCCACTGGCTGGGATGGTGCCATGCCCGCACAAATAGCGGTCTCGGCGGCGCTTCTGGCCTCCCTCGCGGCACCGCTTCTGGATGAGATTTCGATCGCGCTATGGACCGCGCGCAGGAGAAGACGTCATGGCTGATCTGAACCCCGTAACCGCATGGCGCAGGCTTTTGGCGCTGCCCAATGAAAGCAGGACCAAAACTCTGGTCATGGCCTTTCTGGTCTCGGCGCTTTGTGCCCTGCTGGTCAGCGGGGCCACTGTCATCCTCAAACCCATCCAGACCGCGAACCGCGCGGCAGAGCAGCAAGCGCGGCTGGAGGCGCTGATCGCAGGCATCCCCGGCATGTCGGATGTTCTGACACAAGAGGGCGGCGCGCTTTCAACCGTCATCATCGACCTGGAAAAGGCCGCCGTCGCAGAGGATGTCACGCCCGAGACACTGGCGACCGCGCTGGAAGACAGCGCCAACTGGACGGGCTTGACCGCGGCGCAAGACCTTGCCGGTCTCGGCCAGCGGCCTGATTTCGCGCAGGTCTATTTCCTGCGCGGCGGCGATGGCGCGGTTTCGGTCGTCCTGCTGCCCGTCAGCGGCTCCGGCTATAACGGGCCGATTGATGCGATCCTTGCGCTGCGGGCCGATATGAACACCATCGCGGGACTTGCCATTACCGGCCAGACCGAAACGCCGGGCCTTGGCGCGCGGGTCGAGGAACCCGCCTGGCTAAGCCAGTTCCGCGGCAAATCGGTGGCCGACGCCAGTGGAACCCTGCGCTTTGCCGTGGCGAAGGGCCTTGCGGGCAGCGAGTATGAGGTTGACGGCATCACAGGTGCAACCCGCACCTCCAACGCCATGACCCGCATCATCCGCTTCTGGCTGGGCGAGGATGGCTATGGCCCGCTTCTGGCCGCCATAAAGCGGGGGGAGTTCTGAGCCATGGCACCGCGCGCAGGCCTCCTGTCTATTCTGACCGAACCGCTGATCCGCCAGAATCCGGTGACGTTGCAAATCCTCGGGATTTGTTCTGCCCTTGCGGTGACAACTTCGGTCGCAACCGCCCTGACCATGTCTGCGGCACTGACGGCGGTTCTGGTGATGTCGGCAGCGCTGATCAGCCTTATCCGCAGGCACATCCCGGACTCGATCCGCCTGATCGTGCAGATCGTCATCGTCGCCTCGCTTGTGATCGTGATCGATCAGCTTTTGCAAGCCTATCTGTTCGAGATCAGCCAGCGCCTGTCTGTCTTTGTCAGCCTGATCACCACGAATTGCCTTGTGTTGGGGCGCACGGAGTCCTTTTCCAGGCATAACCCGCCCCTCCGGTCGATGGTGGATGCGCTTGGTAGTGGCATCGGATATTCGCTGGTGCTGACCGTCATAGGCTCTATCCGCGAGCTGTTCGGCGCAGGGTCTTTGCTGGGCTGGCAGGTCTTGCCCACTGTCGATCAGGGCGGCTGGTATACCCCGCTGAACCTGATGCTGCTTGCCCCTTCGGCCTTCTTTCTGCTCGGCGGTTTGGTCTGGGCCATCCGCACCGTCCTGCCCGAACAATCCGAGGCCAGCGAATTCCTGTCGCCGGATGAGCCGGAGGACAGGGCATGACCGCGCTCGGCTCTTTGTTCCTGCAAGCGGCCTTTGTCGAGAACATGCCGCTGACCTTTTTTCTGGGTCTTTGCACCTTCATCGCCTTGTCGCGCAAAACGGGACCAGCGCTTGGTCTCGGGATTGCGATGATCGCTGTGATGGGGGTAACCGTTCCGCTGAACCATCTGATCTACAACGCCCTTCTGGCACCGGGGGCTTGGCGTTGGGCGGGGTTGCCCGAAATTGATCTGTCCTACCTGAAACTGATCGCTTTCATCGGCGTCATCGCCGCGACCGTGCAACTGCTGGAAATGGTGCTCGACCGGTTCTTCCCGGCAATCTATGCCTCTTTCGGGGTTTTCCTACCGCTTCTGACGGTGCAATGCGCCAT
Organism: Pseudorhodobacter sp.; assembly: GCA_041583175.1. Classification (GTDB taxonomy): domain Bacteria; phylum Pseudomonadota; class Alphaproteobacteria; order Rhodobacterales; family Rhodobacteraceae; genus Pseudorhodobacter. Next base: position 2,750 of record JBFHGI010000154.1, read on the forward strand.
TCTGGGGGGGAGCCTGTTCATGGTGGATCGCAACTATGATCTTGCGGAATCGGCGGTGTTTGGCCTTGGCGCGGGGTTCGGCTTTGCGGTTGCAGTTGTGATGCTGGGGGCTATCCGCGCGCGACTGGCCTATGCCGATCTGCCGAACGGTTTGCGCGGCCTTGGCATCACCTTCATCCTTGCCGGAATGATGTCGCTTGGCTTTTCCAGCTTTGCGCAGATGGTGACATCATGATTGAAATCCTGCTTGGCGCGTCCATCATTGTTGTCCTGATCCTTGCCTTGACGGTGGCGCTGCTGGCCACACGCCAGCGGTTGATCCCGGCGGATGCAATGGTCGTCACGGTGAACGGCACCGACCAGATCACCGCGGCCCGTGGCGACAAGTTGCTGGGCGTGCTGCAAGGGGCCGATATCGGTATTCCTGCGGCCTGCGGCGGCAAAGGCACCTGCGGGCTATGCCGCGTGACTGTCGAAGGCATCGGCGCGGGCGAGGCGCAGGCCACGGAAAAAGCCATGCTCACCGCGGCGGAGCGTAAGGCCCATGTGCGGCTTGCCTGTCAGACCAGTTTGCGCGGACCCTGCGAGGTGACCGTCCCGCAAGAGTTTCTGGGCGCCACCGGCTTTGCCTGCACGGTGGTTTCCAACCGCCAACTGGCCCCGCTGATCCGCGAATTGGTGCTGGAGCTGCCAAAAGACCAACCCTTTGATTTCCGCGCCGGCGGGTTCTTGCAACTGACCGCCCCGCCCTACACGCTCAACTTCGAAAAGATCGCCGTCGAGGAACAGTTCCGCGAGATTTGGCGGCTCGCGGATTGGCCGACCATGCGCTCTGCCTCGGCGGTTCCTGTCACCCGCGCCTATTCCATCGCCAGCCGCCCGCAGGACAAAGGGCGCGCGGTGTTCAACATCCGCCTTGCCGTGCCGCCTGCAGGCAAAGAGCATGAAGTGCCCCCGGGCGTTGTATCGTCCTGGCTTTTCGCCTTGGAGGAAGGTGACAGGGTTGAGGCCTCTGGCCCCTTCGGGGATTTCCACGTCCAGCCGACCACGCGTGATATGGTCTTTATCGGTGGCGGTGTCGGCATGGCCCCTTTGCGCGCGATGATCCACGAGCAAACTGCGAAAGCGACCGACCGCAAGATGCATTTTTTCTACGGTGCGCGCTCGGCGGCGGATCTGTTCTATGTCGAGGAATTCGAAGCGATTGCCAAAGCCAATCCGAATTTCACCTGGACGCCTGCCCTGTCGGACCCCGCGCCGGGGGATCGCTGGCAAGGCGAAACCGGTTTTATCCATGACGCGGTGCGCCAAGCCATGTCCAGGCACCCTGCCCCGGAAGAGTGCGAATACTATCTGTGTGGCCCGCCTGTGATGATCTCGGCCGTGCTGCACACGCTTGCGGTGCTGGGCGTAGAGCCGCAATCCATCTTTAACGACGACTTTGGAGGTTGAGCGATGCCAAAAGACCTGACACGCCGCCAGATGATCGCCCTGACCGGGGCAGCCCTTTGCCTCGGCCAACCCGCCAAGGCAGCAGCGCCGACCCGCATGATGGAAGGGCGCGCCTTTGCAAGCCATTGGCGCATCACCGCACCGGCAGAGATCGAATTGGAACAGCACCGCCCCGCGATAGAGGCGCTTTTGGCGCGCATCGACCGGCAGATGTCCCCGTGGCGGGATGATAGCGAGTTGACCCGCTTCAACAGCAGTCAAGCGGGCTGCGCTGTGTCCGGCGCGTTGGCTTTGGTGGCCCAAACGGCGCTGGAGATTGCGCAGGAAAGCAACGGCTGGTTTGACCCAACGGTGGGGCCTTTGGTGGCGCAATGGGGCTTTGGCCCGATCAAAGGCGGTCAATCTGGGGCGTGGCAAGGCCTTGCCGCCCAAGGTGACGGCTTGCGCAAGGCAGCCCCAGACCTGACGATGGATCTGTGTGGCATCGCCAAAGGCCACTCGCTTGATCTGATGGCCGCGCATCTTTTGCAAATCGGCGTGCAGGACTTCCTTGTCGATCTGGGCGGAGAGTTGAAGGCCGCGGGGCAGCACCCATCGGGGCGACAGTGGCATGTGGCCGTCGAGGACCCGCGCCAGAACCATGACGCCCCTGCTTTGGCCTTGCGCTTGCCCTCTGGTCTTTCGGTCGCCACATCGGGCTTCAAGGCGCAAAGCTATGTGCTGGGGCAAAGCCGCTATGGCCATATCATCGACCCGCGCCGCGCCCGCCCCGCCACTGGTGCCCTTGCCTCTGTCTCGGTGCTTGCAGCGGATGCGATGCGCGCCGACGCTTGGGCAACAGCCCTTCTGGCCGCCGGAGAGGCCGGACCGCAACTTGCCCAAGAACAGGGGCTTGCAGCGCTTTTCCTGTCCGATCACGGTGGCGCGCTTTCCCATATCGCAACGGGCGGCTTTGACCGCCATCTTCTGTAAAGGCAGAGCAATGGAGATTTTTCTGGCTCTTGGCATCGTTTCGCTCGCCCTTCTCGGGCTTGGCCTTGGCTCACTTCTGGGGCGCGGCCCGATCAAGGGATCTTGCGGGGGGATGGCTTGCCTCAAGGACATCGCCTGTGAAGGCTGCCCGCACCGCAAAGCGGAGGAGAAACCGTGAGCACACATGAGACGCTCCATGTGTTGGTGCGCAACGATCTTCCGGTACTGACGCCCGACATGCCCATTCGCCGCGCGGTGGCGATGCTGGTGCAGGGACAAGCCTCTGCCGCTGCGGTGATTGACGACAGCGGCGCTTTGCTGGGCATCCTGAGCCAGAAAGACTGCTTTCGCCCGTCGCTGAACGCCAGCTACTATCAGGAATGGAAAGGAACCGTGGCCGATTTCATGACCCGAAATGTCATGACGCTTGACGCCAATATCGACGTCATCGCCGCTGCCGAAGCCTTCCTGCAACACCCTTTCCGGGTATTCCCCGTGCTGGACGGAGAGCGGTTTGCCGGTATGCTCCTCCGCTCCGATGTTCTGAAACGGCTTGTCGCACTGGGCTGATATCAGCGCAAAAGCCGCCATGGCCGAGCAGTCAGGCAAACGATACCTTAACGCAATCGCTATCGCCAATCCTGATACATGACATAAGTAACGGTGGTTATGCGCCTGCCGCCT
>JBFHGI010000155.1:0-5849 GCA_041583175.1 Pseudorhodobacter sp.
GATGCAACAGGCCGTGAATAACCAGATGTGTCACATGGTCCGACATTGGTTTGCCTGCGGCCTCGGCCTCGGCTGCGCAGGTCTCCCAAGAAATCGCAATATCGCCAAGGTTCTCGGGATCCCCCTTCGGGCCGGGTTCAGGACGTTCGGGAACTTCGCCCGCATATTCCGCCGCGCGCTCTTCCGAAGGCCAGGACAGAACATTTGTCGGGGTGGGCTTGCCGCGAAAATCCGCGTTGAGCGTGGCGATATGGGCATCATCGCAGCCCATCAGGCACAGGGTAAACCCTTCTGTAGAAAGGCCAAGATGTTGCATCGCCGCCATACATGCGCGCGTTGCCACGGCGGGTAGGCCGAAACCGTCCCACCGCGGGTCTTCGATTACTGTGTCAACCAGAGGCTCCATCCTGCGCCTCATACGCCTCGATAATGCGGGCGACAAGCGGATGACGCACAACATCCTTGGAGGTGAAGTAGTTGAAGCTGACGCCCTTGACCCCTTTCAGGATGCGTTCGGCATCCGCAAGTCCACTGGCAGTGCCGCGTGGCAAATCCACCTGCGTGCGATCGCCGGTGATCACCATGCGCGACCCCTCGCCCAGACGGGTCAAAAACATCTTCATCTGCATGGTTGTGGCATTCTGCGCCTCATCCAGCACGACGAAAGCGTTGGAAAGGGTGCGCCCCCGCATGAAGGCCAGCGGCGCGATCTCGATCCGCTTTTCCTCCATCAGTTTGGCGAGCTGTTTTTGAGGCAGAAAATCGTTCAGCGCATCATAGAGCGGCTGCATATAGGGGTCGATCTTTTCCTTCATATCACCGGGCAGAAAGCCCAACCGCTCCCCCGCCTCGACAGCCGGGCGCGACAGGATGATCTTGTCAACCGCCCCCGCCAGGAACATGGTGACTCCAACGGCCACAGCCAGATAGGTTTTGCCCGTACCGGCAGGGCCAATGCCAAAGCCCAATTCATTGTCGAACAGATTGCCGACATAGGCTTTTTGCGCTTCGGTGCGGGGCTCGACGGGCTTCTTGCGGGTGCGCAGTTCGTATTTCTCGCCCGAGAACATTTCAATCTGTTCAGTTCCGGCAAGTTCACGGTCTGGCATCGGCCGCCCCATCCGGATAGCACCATCAATGTCGCCGGCTTCAACACCTTTGCCCGCCTCAAGCCGCGCATAAAGTCCGCTCAGGACCGCCGATGCAAACTCGCGCGAAGGCTTATCCCCAATCACCGCCAACCGATTGCCCCTCCGCAAGATATGGACGCCGGTTTGATGCTCAATCTGTGCAAGGTTGCGATCGAATTCGCCACACAGGTCGATTAGCAAGCGATTGTCAGGGAACTCCAAAAGGGTTTCTACAATATCTTGCGGTGTCGGGGGGGTCAGCGCGCTGATGCCCAAGGAAGTCTCCTTCTTTCAACGGTTATAGGATTAGTGTGGGGCTGCTTTGCCCCTGTGACAAGTGACAATTTTCTAACGGGTGGAAATTGCGCGGTTTTTGGGCGCCGCGCGGGGCCAAGCCCGCCGATTCAGCGACAAGCAAAAACGCAAAAAGGGCCGCAGCTTGCGCTGCGGCCCCTGTATTTTGCTTCGCCACCATCAGCGACGAACAACCACTGTTTTGCGCCCGTGGCCGGAAACGCGGTCGGCGATCCCTTCGGTATTCGATTGATAATCGCGAATAACGGTACCCGGCGGGTAATGGCTATTACAGATCGGCAGACCCGATACCGGATCATAACGTGGCGAGGAATAGCCTTCCAAACCATCATCGATAATCCAGTTCTGGCATCCATCTGGGTCATAAGCGATAGCTGCTCGACCGTTGTTCAAGACCCCGGTGTCACGCCCCTGATCCTGACCCGTAGCAATAACGGATCCTGCGCCGCGATATGGCTCGGTGCCTTCAAAGCTTTCATTGGCGACGCAGCCTGACAGCACAGTTGCAGCAACAAGACCTGCGCTCATTTTCATTGCGTTGATCATATCGGTTACCACCTGTAGCAAATTACTTCGACGCGACGGTTCTTCTGCATACCGGCAGCAGAGGAGTTCGACGCAATCGGACGGGTTTCACCAAAGCCGATCTGACGCTCAACCATGGCACCAACCGAACGGGCCACAGCGCCGACCGAGGCCGCACGACGCTCTGACAGGCGCTGGTTATAACCATGCGATGCACGGCTGTCTGTGTGGCCATAGATCGCGTAACCAAACGCATCCGTGCTCTGGAAGAACTGCTGAAGACGCGCGCGACCGCTGGCCGTCAGTTTGGCACTATCTGTCTGGAACAGCGTGTCGGTGTTTTCCACCAGACAGGTGTTCTTCTTCAGGCAAACCGGCTTGCCGGTTTTCGGATTGCGGCGCGGCACCATGTAACCTTCGAGGCCACCATCCGCCCACCAATGCATGCAGCCGTCATCATCGACCCATACACCCCATTCGATCTGGCCCGTGACCTGAGGCTGCGCAATGGCCGCGCCCGGTCCGGTCAGGCCAAGCGCAAGCGCTGCCCCGCCGATCATCATCTTCATCGCTGTATTGAACTGTCGTTTCACAGTGGTAACCCCCCCGGGCGCTCCGCAGACTTTACTATCATCACAAAGATTTGCAGTCCAATCGCACGATTGTAAAGCAAAAACTGGACCATAATCGACAAGACAGCACCAATAGTTGCGTCCGATGCCCCAATCTGTGCCAGATTTCGATATTTTAGGCGGAACTGGAAACGATCTAGCTTAGCCGCGTCCCGGCTAGCGAATTGGTGACAGCGGCGGTGATGCGAACGCGCGCAAGCTCTCCGACGCGGCCAGTAGGGTCTGTGACATGTACCGCATGAAGGTGTTGCGATTTGCCAACCATCTGCCCCGGCAAGCGCCCGGCTTTTTCATACAGAACATCGACTTCACGGCCCACCATCGCCTCTTGTCCTGCGCGCTGCTGCGCGCCAAGCAAGGCCTGGATTTCTTGCAGACGGGCATCGGCAACAGCCGCATCGACATTTGGTTTTTCGGCGGCTGGCGTCCCCGGACGCGGCGAATACTTGAAGGAATAAGCCATGCCATAGCCAACCTTGCGGATCAGGGCGAGCGTTGCTTCAAAATCCGCATCCGTCTCACCGGGAAAACCTACAATGAAATCCGAGGTCAGCAGAACATCGGGCCGTGCGGCGCGCACGCGGTCGAGCACACGCAGATACTCGTCAGCCGTATGCTTGCGGTTCATCGCCTTCAGGATTCGGTCTGATCCCGATTGAACCGGCAAATGCAGATAAGGCATCAATTCGGCGCAATCACCGTGGGCGGCGATCAGGTCGTCTTCCATATCATTCGGGTGGCTGGTCATATAGCGCAGCCGGTCAATGCCTTCCAATTTCGCCAATTCGCGGATCAACCGCGCAAGGCCATAGCCATCGGCGCTATAGGCATTCACATTCTGCCCGAGCAGCGTCAATTCCCGCACGCCACGACTTGCGAGATTACGCGCTTCGGCAAGCAGACGTTCCGGCGGGCGACTGACTTCGGCACCGCGGGTATAGGGCACAACACAAAAGGCACAAAATTTGTCGCAGCCTTCCTGAACCGTCAGAAACGCCGTCGGCCCCCGCAGGGCCTTACGCTCTGGCAGATGCTCAAACTTATCCTCAGGCGGAAACTCGGTATCAATCGCCCGCTCGCCGCCTTGGATCCGTGCCTCCATCTCTGGCAAGCGGTGATAGCTTTGCGGGCCAACCACCAGATCCACCAGTGGCATCCGACGCATGATCTCTTCGCCTTCGGCCTGCGCCACGCAGCCGGCAACGCCAACCTTCAGATTAGGGTTTGCCTCTTTTGCCGGGCGCAAACGGCCCAGATCGGAAAACAGCTTTTCCGAAGCCTTCTCGCGAATGTGGCACGTGTTGATCAGTACCATGTCAGCATCTTCGACCGTGTCGGTGGCAACATAGCCCTTAGCGCCCAGACTCTCGGCCATGCGCTCGCTATCATAGACGTTCATCTGGCACCCGTAGGTCTTGATGAACAGCTTCTTTGGCCCCGTTGGCTTGGCATCGGTCATGGCAGCACCCTTTGCAGATCGTCGGGGCTTCTACACCGCGCAGCCCTGGCCCGCAACGCCGCACATCTTTGCACCCGCGCAGCCCTTGCGTTTGGACTATGCAGTGCCTTAACCTTTGGCGGCAATACTGGCCATAAGCTGCGCCAAAGACCGAGGATGCAATGCGTTATAAAAATTTGGCAGCTTTTCTGGACAAAGGGCGCGACGTGCTGGCCAAAGGACCTATCGCCATTCTCATGGCCGAGGACCCGACAGAGGTGGAAAGCACCGTATTGCACCATCTCGATATTGGCTTCCGGTCCGTCCTTTTGCTCGCCAACAGCGAGATAGGCCTGCCCGCCGGCCTAGAAGAGAAAATACACCGCATTGATTTCGAGACGCATCAGCCCGCTGCGATGATGGTGGGCGTTAACCAGATCAGCGAGACAGCACCAGGCACCTGGTTCTATTACGGTTATAACGCCGAGTATCTGTTCCATCCGTTTTGCGAAACGCGCAATATCCGCGAGCTTTTGGCCTTTCATACCGAAGAGCGGCGGGATGCGCTGCTTTCATATGTGATTGATCTTTACGCCGATGATCTGAACACCCATCCCTCGGCCGTTTCTTTGGAAGATGCGATGCTCGACCGCTCCGGCTATTACGCTTTGGGGCGGCCGGACCCGGCGAACCACAATCACCCGCGCGAACGCCAACTCGATTTTTTCGGCGGTCTGCGCTGGCGGTTTGAAGAACATATCCCCGCCGCCCGCCGCAAGATCGACCGGATCGCTGTTTTCCGCGCCAAGCCGGGACTGAAACTGCGGCCGGATTTCACCTTCTCGGATGAAGAATACAACACATTCGCCTGCCCATGGCATCACAATATCACCACGGCCGTTGTTTCATTCCGCACCGCAAAGGCGCTGAAATCGAACCCCGGTTCCCGCTATGACATCCATGATTTCAAATGGCACAACTCCACCAAGTTCCAATGGCACAGCCAGCAGCTTATGGATCTAGGGCTGATGGAACCGGGCCAATGGTTCTGACCGTTCGCCCTGCCAGAGCAGAGGATGCCGAAACGGCAGCCGAATTGCTGAACGCTATTATCGCGCAGGGCGGCACCACGGCGTTGGAAACCCCGCTGACAGCCGCCGAAACCTGTGATTGGTTCTTGATCGGCCCGAAGGTGTGGTGCTGCCATGTCGCGATGGACGGTGATCTTCTGGTCGGGTTCCAATCGGTCGGGCGCTATGGCGATCTGGGCGACGGTTGGGGAGAGATGGGAACCTATGCCCGTCTTGGCCAAACCCAGAAAGGCATCGGAGCCGCAATGTTCGAACAAACCAAGCGGGCCAGCAAAGCCTTGGGGCTGAAGCATTTGAACGCCTTGATCCGCAGCGATAACCTTGGCGGCCTTGCCTATTACAGCCGAATGGGGTTCGGCGAGGATCGCCCCGGCAAGTCTGCCACGCTACGGTCGGGGGATGTGGTCACCCGGGTCGCCAAACGTTTCGATCTGTAGTTTTTTTCGCGTCGGCTGAAACTCTCGCATCTGCGAACCCGTTTCTTCTTCAGATACGCTCGGATGATCCGGGCGAGAGGAGGAAGACTGATGAAAACCCTGACCACACGCCTTGTTGCGACCGCTGCCCTTGCCCTGACATCTTTGCCCGTTTGGGCCGCTAACCCCGATGTCGGCGGCGCTGCCATGTTCGAAACCAAGAACATCGTCGAAAACGCCGTGAACAGCGCGGATCACACCACGCTTGTCGCAGCTGTGAAAGCCGCCGGTTTGGTGGAAAC
>JBFHGI010000156.1:0-5844 GCA_041583175.1 Pseudorhodobacter sp.
AAAGGCGAAGCTTTACGCCAGTTTGAAACTGTCGGGAATGCGGGATGCGCCGGTGCAACTGGCTGTATTCAGCGATGATGATACCGACAAAGGCTCTGGCCTCGGGGCGCGCTCGATGCCGGAAACCCGCGCCTATTCGGTGGTGGGGGCGATCACCTTGTTCTGGCTGGCCGCACGGGCCGAAGGCTTGGGGATCGGATGGGTTTCGATCATCGATCCCGTGCAATTGGCCCGCGATCTGGATGTGCCGGCAGAGTGGCGGCTGATCGGCTATCTTTGTGTCGGCTGGCCCGAGGCCGAGACCAAAACCCCCGAATTGGAAACCGCTGGCTGGGAAAAACGCAACCCGGCCTTGTTTGTGGAGCGTCGCTGAATGGCCAAGCCAGACCCTGAAAACCAGCTCTGTGTGGGGGCAATCTCTGGCTCATACGGGGTCAAGGGGGAGGTGCGGCTGAAGAGCTTTTGCGCGGAACCCACAGCCATTGCCGACTACGGCCCGCTTTTCACCGAAGACGGCTCGCGCAGTTTCACCATCACCCTGACACGCCCGGTTGCGGGTGGTTTGGGCGCGCGTCTGTCAGGCGTCGCGACCAAAGAAGAAGCGGACGCGCTGCGCGGCACCAGCCTTTATGTCTCTCGCGACAAGTTGCCCTCGCTGCCTGATGATGAGTTTTATCACGCCGATCTGATCGGGCTGGAAGCACGGGACACAGGCGGCGTCTTGCTGGGCAAGGTGATTGCCGTCCATAACCACGGCGCGGGCGATCTGCTGGAGATCGGGGGCGGAGGGGCCGCGTCGATCTTGCTTGCCTTCACCTTGGCGACGGTTCCGACCGTGGATCTTGAGGCAGGACGAATCGTCGTCGATCCGCCTGAGGGGCTAGACTAATACCGCCTGCCTGATAAACCTTAACGCGAAGGACATCGGGAGGCGTACCGTGCAAAACCGTTTACGGCTGATGATGGGGGCGACGGCCCTATTGTACTTTGGCCCGCTTCTGGCCGGCCTTGGCGGTTTCGGTTGGGAAATTGTTCCTGTGTTTGCCGCGATTTTCATGCTCTGGCTTATCATCATGCGGCCCCATGAATTTCCGCGCTCGCTGGCTGATTGGCAACGGCCAGAGGCCTGGGTTGCCTTTGCTGCGCGTGGTGCTGTGCAGTTGTTGCTGGTGTTGGTTTGCTTCGGGATCGGGCGTGGCATCGGGGGTGTTTTGGGCAGCTTGCCGCCTTTTCCGATCATGTTGCCTATTGCGATTTCCTTCCTGTCAATCCCGCTGGCGCGTCTGTTCTGGGACCCCAGAAAAGAGCAGGAAATGGATCGCCTTTTGACCGATGCGCTCGCCCAGATCGAGACGGGGACCACCAGCGGCAGTGATCGGTCCTATGCCGAGGCTGTGCTGGCCCCGCTGAATGGCTTGCCCGATGATGTCAGCGAAGCAGAGCTCGAAAGCCATCTCGATGCCATCCGCGCCTTGGTGGACGAGGCGGTGACATTCGATATCTTGCAAGAGAAAGTCACGAATGGCGAAGCCTCGATGGCCAGCCAGCGCACGTTGATGCTGTTGGCAAGCGATGGTGCGGCCCTGGAGCGGATGGCGGATTTGCGCGATGCCCCCGTCAAGGCAATGACAGCCTTGCGCAGCAATGCCGATCTGATCCAGCGGCTGGCAGAGCGTTTGCTTCACGCCCTGCGTCAGGACCCGGATATCTGGCCCGATTATCCGACTCAGGGCTTTGTCGCGGACCTTCGCGCAGAACTGCCCTCGGCGGCAGCCAGCCTTCAAGCGCTGGAGGACGAGATCATCGCGCAGGCACCGCAACCCTGATGCCTCTTTCGGATGGCAGGCGTCCGCGCTAAGAAGCGCGGTATGAATGATGATACCCCTCCGGCGGATACGCCTCCGCAGAAGCCTAGATCGCATGGCCGCATTTCTGTGCAGGCCAGCCTGAAGCCGCGCGACCTGATGGCAAACCCTCAGGTTGCGGGGGCGTGGCGGGCGCGGGTGATTACGCTGGTGCCGGACGCTTTTCCGGGGATTTTGGGCCTCTCGTTGACCGGCAAGGCGTTGGACCTCGGGCTTTGGGCCCTGGAGGTGATTGACCTGCGCCGCTTTGGCATTGGTAAACACAAGAATGTTGATGACACGCCAGCGGGTGGTGGCGCTGGGATGGTCCTGCGGGCTGATGTGGTGGCAGCAGCCCTGGATGAGGCTGCCCATGCCACGCCGAACCGCAGCGAATGGCCGGTGATCTACCTGTCGCCACGTGGAAAGCCTTTCGATCAGGCGATGGCGCGGCGATTCTCTACGGCCAAGGGCATGACCTTGCTTTGCGGCCGGTTCGAGGGTGTGGATGAGCGTGTGCTGCATCAATACGGCGTTGAAGAGGTGTCTTTGGGGGATTTTGTCCTGACGGGGGGCGAGATTGCCGCAACGGCCTTGCTAGATGCGACCGTGCGGCTTATACCGCGCGTGCTTGGGAATCAGACGTCCACCGAAGAGGAAAGCTTTTCGGATGGGCTTTTGGAGTTTCCACAGTTTACGAAACCTGCCGTTTGGAACGGGCTCGAGATACCGGAAGTGCTTCAATCCGGACATCACGGGAATATCGCCAACTGGCGGCAGGCCATGGCCGAAAGGCTGACAAAGGAACGCAGGCCTGATCTCTGGCGGGCTTACTGTGCAAGGCATGGTAGGGACCCGGTTGAAGACCAAGAGCAATAGGGCAGCATCACCATCGCGGGAAAACCGTGAGCAATCGAAAGGACCAGGCATGAACCTGATCGCACAGCTCGAGGCGGAACAGATCGCCGCCCTCGGCAAAACCATCCCGGACTTCAAGGCCGGCGACACGATCAAAGTCGGTTACAAAGTGACCGAAGGCACGCGTTCGCGCGTTCAGAATTACGAGGGCGTTTGCATCTCTCGCCGTGGGGGTGCCACTTTGGCTGCCTCTTTCACCGTCCGGAAGATTTCCTTCGGTGAAGGCGTGGAACGTGTGTTCCCGCTCTATTCCACGAACATCGACAACATCGAGGTTGTGCGTCGTGGCCGCGTTCGTCGCGCCAAGCTGTACTACCTGCGCGATCGTCGCGGTAAGTCTGCCCGTATTTCGGAAGACACCAATTACAAAGCCCCCAAGGCATAAGGAGCGGACCGATGAGAGATGGAATCCACCCCGACTACCACATGATCGACGTCAAGATGACGGACGGTACCGTGTTCCAAGTGCGCACGACCTGGGGCAAAGAAGGCGACCAGATGGCGCTGGACATCGACCCGTTGGCACATCCGGCATGGACGGGCGGCAGCTCGCGTCTGATGGACACCGGCGGCCGTGTGTCGAAGTTCAAAAACAAATACGCAGGCTTGGGCTTCTAAGGCCAATCGCAGCGTTACCGGAATACGCCGTCCCTTTGGGGCGGCGTTTTTCGTTCAGGTCAGCGCGGGACGGGGACGCAGGTTCGGGATCAGCGGGGCGAGCGCCATGCCGATCACGACGCCGGACACATGAAGGGCCCAGGCGAATTGGCCGTCCATCGCCACATAGGTCCAGATGTTGACCGCCATGACAAAGCCGAGCCACAAGGCCGCGGGCCAGATGCGGCGGGCTATGCCGCTTCGACTGTCCCATGCGCCACTTCTGTCTTGCACCGCCCAGATGACCCACAGGCCAGCCAATCCATGCACGGCGCCGGACGCGCCCGCCGTCGGGGCGAAGTAATCGCCGGCGTTCAGCACGCCGTTGGCCGTCAGATACATTGCCCAGAGATAGCCAATAGCAGCCAAGCCCATCAGCACATGATAGGCCAGCAGAAAGCCGGTCACCCCCACGCGCCGTGCCGTCAGCCAGCCCAGTATTACGAAAGGCAGCATGTTGAAGGCGATATGACCCCAACTGCCATGTAGGTAACCGTGTTTGAGCAAGCGCGGCACATCCTCCCACGGGAAGGCGCTGCCGCGCAGCCAATTTATCCAAGGCGACGGGTGCAGCAGCATTTTCAGGGCGAAAGCACTGTCCGGATCAATCAACCAGGGAAGGGACTCGGGTCTGCTTGCAGCGACAAAAAGCATGATGTTCAGCAAGACAATCGCCGCGATCAGCACATAGGCCCAAGGAACTGCGGCGCGGTAGGGGAGGGGCTGCATTGATTTTGCTCTGCTTCGCTGCGGATGGTTGATCTATTGGCCTCAGTTGCGCGCAGAGCATGGATATTTGCCAAAAAGGGCTTCCCCTTTGCGCAGCACATTGTCATTAGAGAAGGCAATTCGCCCCTAAGGCAAGGCAGGTTTATCATGGCGCATATTATTGTTGTCGGAAATGAGAAGGGTGGCTCGGGCAAATCCACCACCTCTATGCACGTGGCTACGGCATTGGTGCGGATGGGCCATCGTGTGGGCGCACTCGACCTTGATTTGCGGCAGCGCAGCTTTGGCCGCTATGTGGAGAATCGGCTCGCCTATCTGGATCGCACGGGTCTTGTTCTGCCAACGCCGGATTACCGGATCTTGCCGGAGATCGCGCCGGAGTCGCTTGCCGCTGGGGAAAACCCCTATGATGCGCGTCTGTCTGCCGCCGTGACAGCGCTGGAAGCGGTTTCCGACTTCATCATCATCGATTGCCCTGGATCGCATACAAGATTGAGCCAGGTCGCGCATAGCCTTGCCGATACGCTGATCACGCCTTTGAACGACAGCTTTATCGATTTTGACTTGTTGGCGCGGGTGGATGCGGAAACCGGAAAAGTGACGGGGCCGTCGATCTATTCCGAAATGGTTTGGCAGGCGCGGCAGTTGAGGGCGCAGGCGGGGCTGAAGCCGATTGACTGGCTGGTGGTGCGCAACCGCTTGGGCGCACAGCAGATGCACAATAAGAAAAAAGTCGGCGCGGCTTTGGAGGATTTGGCCCGCCGTATCGGCTTTCGCGTGGCCCCTGGCTTTTCGGAGCGGGTTATTTTCCGCGAATTGTTCCCGCGCGGCTTGACCCTGCTGGACCTGAAAGACACTGGCGTTGACCAGTTGAACATGTCCAACCTTGCTGCGCGGCAGGAGCTTCGTGACCTGATGGCAGAGCTTAGGCTGCCAGGCGTGACCGTTTCATTCTGAACAGCAGAGACAATGGAAGTTGCGCCACGCGGTTGCGATCCAGCCGCAGAAGGCGGCTTGCGAAACAATCCCCGGCAAGGGCTTCGCGGCGGCGACGATCCGTAATGAGGGCGCGGGCGGTGGTCATGGCGGTTATCCTTTTCGGTGTTGATCGGTCCAAGGTCGCGGGCAATCGGGGCGCAAATGTGGCCGTATTGGGCGGCCGATCTGTCGATTTCCAAAACTTTATCGAAAAGCGACATACTTTCGGCGGCGAGCGGGGGGCTGTCTGCCCCCCGAACGGTTTTGACTGGGCAAAACCGACTCCCCGAGGATATTTTTGCCGAAAAGAAAGCGGTTAAAGCTCTGCTTCAGGGAGTTCCGCGGCAAGGAAGCGCTCGAAAGCATCGAGGTTCACAGGCTCGAACTGGCCGAAGCCTTGCATCCAGACGGAGGCTTCGCGCAGGGCGTCTGGCTCCAGCTTACACCATTTCACACGCCCTCGTTTTTCCTGACTGATCAGTCCGGCTTCGGCGAGCACTTGCAGGTGCTTTGAAATCGCAGCGAGCGACATTTCAAACGGGGTCGCGACATCGGTCACGGCCATGTCATCTTCGAGCAGCATCGACAGGATCGAGCGGCGGGTTGGATCTGCCAGGGCGGCGAAAGTCGCGTCGAGCGGTTTGGTCATGCTGCTGTTGTGCCGCGATCGTTGGCCATCGTCAACCAGATGGTTGAATAAGCCCTTCCGGCGGTTTTC
>JBFHGI010000157.1:0-5834 GCA_041583175.1 Pseudorhodobacter sp.
CCGACCCGCGCACCGGCGTCAAACAGCGCTGTAAAGGCCAGCAGGAAAGCGGCAGAAGAGCCAGAGGTGACAATAACGCGCGACGAGTCCAGCGTGACGCCATACCAGCGCTGATACAGCGCCGCGATTCCGGCGCGCAATTCCGGCAGGCCAAGCGCAACCGTATAGCCAAGAGCGCCTTGCTCCATGGCTTCGGCCAGCGCCCGCCGAGCAGCGCGCGGCGCAGGCGTGCCAGGTTGGCCCACCTCCATATGCACGATATGCCGACCTGCCGCCTCGGCCTTGCGCGCGGCCTCCATCACGTCCATCACAATGAAGGGATCAACCGCCCCCCGTCTTGAAACCCGCATATTGCTGCCCCTATGCTTCACCACGCCACGGGGCAAACGGCTTGCCCTCCCCCCCTGCAATCGGACATGAGGGCAAAAAGGTCAACCAACGCGGGCCACAAGGGCCGGGAATACGGAGCAGAACATGAAGAAACTGATCGCGACCACGGCCATGATGCTTGCCCTCGGTGGGACCGCTTTTGCCCAAAGCAAGCTCAGTGATGCCGAGCGCGCCGATTTCCGCGCCGAGGTGCGGGCCTATCTGATGGAAAATCCCGAAGTGCTCATGGAAGCAATCGCCGTGTTGGAGGATCGCCGCAACGAGGAAGCGGCCGCCAATGACATCGCCTTGTTGCAAACCAATGCGGACGAGATTTTCAACGATCCGGCAAGCTGGGTTGGCGGCAACCCGGACGGCGATATCACCGTGGTCGAGTTCATGGATTACCGCTGCGGCTATTGCAAACAAGCCTTTGCGGAAGTGGCCGAACTTATCGAAAGCGATGGCAATATTCGGTTTGTTGTCAAAGAGTTCCCGATCCTGGGCGAGCAATCGGAACTGGCTTCGCGCTTTGCGGTTTCCGTTTTGCAAGTGGAGGGAGCCGACGCCTATGAAAGAGCCCATGACGCGCTGATGGTGATGCGCGCCGATATCAGCGTCGAAAGCCTTGCTGCCCTTGGGGCCGAAGTCGGATTGGCCGACACGGATGCGGTCATGGCACGGATGACCAACCCCGAAGTGACATCAGTCATCGAGGCCAATCGCGCATTGGCGCAGCGGTTGCAGGTGAATGGCACGCCGACGTTCGTGATCGACGAAACCATGGTTCGTGGCTATGTGCCACTGGACGGCATGCGCCAGATCGTGGACGGGCAGCGCAAAGGCTGATGCCGGTTTCTGTTGCCAGCGCCGGGGGTTTCACACCCCCGGACCCCCGTGGGATATTTTTGCCGAAAAGAAAGCGGGTCAGAGGCTTACTGCTGCGGCTTCTTCGGTGGCGGCTTCGATTTCGGCTGCTTTTTTCTCCACCAATTCAACGATATGGTCGATCATCGCCGCATTGCCGAGTTTGTGGCTTTGTCTCCCTGCCAGGTAGACCATGCCGGAGCCAGCCCCCCCGCCGGTAAAGCCGATATCTGTCATCAGGGCCTCTCCCGGACCATTGACGACGCAACCGATGATGCTGAGGCTCATCGACGTCGTGACATGGGCCAGACGGTTTTCAAGTTCGCTGACGGTTTTGATGACGTCAAACCCTTGCCGCGCGCAGGAGGGGCAGGAAATGATGGTGACGCCGCGGTGGCGCAGCCCGAGGGATTTCAGGATTTCGAACCCGACTTTCACCTCCTCCACCGGATCGGCGGAGAGCGAGACGCGGATCGTGTCGCCAATGCCGGACCAGAGCAGGTTGCCAAGGCCGATGGCGGATTTCACAGTGCCCGATTGCAGCCCCCCTGCTTCTGTAATGCCCAGATGGATCGGTGCATCCGTCACATCGGCGAGTTGCTGGTAGGCCGCTGCCGCCATGAATACATCCGAGGCTTTGACGCTGATTTTATAGTCGTGAAAATCATTGTCTTGCAGGATCCTGATATGGTCGAGGCCTGATTCGACCATGGCATCGGGACAAGGCTCGCCATATTTATCCAGCAGGTGCCGTTCGAGGCTGCCGGCGTTGACCCCGATGCGGATAGAGCAGCCGTGATCCTTCGCGGCCTTGATCACCTCGCGCACGCGCGCGGCATCGCCGATATTGCCGGGGTTGATGCGCAGGCAAGCGGCGCCGGCTTCGGCGGCTTCAATCGCGCGCTTGTAGTGGAAATGGATATCAGCCACGATCGGCACGGGGCTTTCGGCACAAATTTCACGCAGGGCCAAGGCGCTTTCCCGGTCGGGCGCAGAGACGCGGACGATATCGGCCCCGGCCACAGCGCAGCGTTGGACCTGTTCGATCGTGGCCTTGATATCGGTCGTCAGCGTGTTCGTCATTGTCTGCACGGAAATCGGTGCATCACCGCCAACAGCCACTTTGCCCACCATAATCTGGCGCGATTTCCGGCGGGTGATATTGCGCCAGGGTCGGATCGGGTTGTGGGTCATGGGGAAATATCCTGTTCTGCTGTCATGCAGAGATAGGCCTAGCGGCAGCCAAGGGCAACCGGCAGATCAGCGCAGGTGTCAGGGATTGGAGACTTCGGCCACATCGACGAATTTTGCCAGATCGGTGTCGCCGGTCAAATCCGCAAGCGCGTAGGCCTCGGTCAGCGCTTCGGGTGACAGTTCTACATTCTTGACAACCTGCGCGCCGGGCGCGGCGGGGCCATAGGTCTTGCCCAGAACAGCAAAGTAGACAGAGCCGGAATTGCCCGCGCGCAACACCGGAGCAGTTTCCATTGCGGGCACGGCATAACGCTCCCCCGCGTCGAGAACCTTCTCGAACAACACAGTGCCGTCCGCGGCCTGAACGCGCACCCAGGACGGGCGCACTGCCAGCAGTTCCACCTTCGGTGCATCAGCCGCAACAACCTGCACATCCGTCGCCACGGCTTCGGTTTCTTGTGTCGCCGCAACCTCCACAGGGTCGTTGCCGCGCTGCGGGTTGATCGCCGCAATCGGGCCATCGCGCGAGGTCAGAACAGGCACGTCCAGCGCCTGCGGGCGGTAAATCCGGTCAGAACCCGTTGGCGCAGAAAGATCGGCCGCCAAGGTCGCGGGCGAGCTTTCCACCACAGCAACGGCTTCGGGAGCGGAGCGCACCAACGGGGCCACCCCTTGCACATTGCCCAAAGGATCAATTTCGGCCACGACCTGCGGGGCTTGATCCACCGGGGCCAGTTGGACACGCTGCACTTCTTGCAACACGGACCACGCGCCATAGCCCAAGCCACCGATCAGGCCGAGCAGCACCAGAAGTGAACCGATCGCACCCGGCTCGATCCGCGCAAAGACGGATTCGCCACGCGGCACGAAGGTTGCATTGGGATTGGCCAGCGGGTCGCCGAAATCCTGACTGCGGCTACGGGCGGCTGAAATCCGGGCCGGAGATGCCGCGGCAGACATGCCATGCGCCAGTGTAAAGTTGGCCTCGCGGCAGAATTTCTCATAGGCCCAATCCGGGTCCATGCCCAGATAACGCGCGTAGGAGCGCACATAGCCCGCGACGAAACCTTGGGTTTCAAAGGCGGTCACGTCACAGTTTTCGATGGCAGCGACATAGGTTGCCTTGATCTTCAGCTCACGCTGAACATCAAGCAATGACTTGCCCAAGGTCGCGCGTTCGCCGCGCATAAGATCACCAAGACGCAAATCGAAATCGTCAAACCCTTTGGGCTTGTCGCTTTCAGACGTCGAAGGTGCTGTCCTTCGGCCGATCATATACCTGTCCCGTTCCCTGCCCCAAATTCCTGCCCGAGTCGTTTATGATCGACTCAGGGCCCTCGTATTGTGGATATTCTACCACAATACAACCGCCTTTGCATATGCAGAACGGATCAGGCGGACAACTCGGCGCGATTCAGCGCACACTGCTGCCAAAGCGTGTCCATTGCCCTTACCAGCATGTCTATTTGCGCGGCATCATGCACAGGAGACGGTGTAAATCTTAACCGTTCTGTGCCACGCGGAACGGTCGGAAAGTTGATCGGCTGGACGTAAATGCCGAATCTTTCCAGCAACATGTCTGACAAGGCCTTGCAATGGACCGGGCAGCCGACATGGACCGGAACGATATGGCTGCCGTGGTCGATCAGCGGCAAACCGATGGACTTCAAACGGTCTTTCAGGATGCGCGCGTGCTGCTGCTGTGCATCCCGCAAATGCTGCGCGGTTTTCAGATGCCGGACAGATGCCGCCGCCCCCGCTGCAACCGCAGGCGGCATCGACGAGGTAAAGATGAACCCCGGCGCATAGGAACGGACCGCATCACACATCTTGGCCGATGCCGCGATATAGCCGCCCGCCACGCCGTAAGCCTTGGCCAACGTGCCGTTGATGATGTCCAGACGGTGCATCAGCCCGTCCCGTTCCGCCACCCCTGCACCGCGCGGGCCGTACATGCCCACGGCGTGGACCTCATCGATATAGGTCAGCGCACCGAATTCATCGGCCAGATCACAAATCGCCTCGATCGGGCCGAAATCGCCATCCATCGAGTAAATCGATTCGAATGCGATCAGCTTGGGCGCGGCAGGGTCGTCGGCTTCCAGCAGTTCGCGCAGATGGGCCACGTCATTGTGCCGGAAAATCCGCTTGGCCCCACCATTGCGGCGCACGCCTTCGATCATCGAGGCATGGTTGAGCGCGTCCGAGTAGATAATCAGACCCGGAAACAGCTTGGGGAGCGTGGAAAGCGTAGCATCATTGGCGTTATAGGCGCTGGTGAAGACCAATGCCGCCTCTTTGCCATGCAGATCGGCGAGTTCAGCCTCCAGCCGGTTGTGATAGACTGTCGTACCCGAAATATTTCGCGTCCCGCCAGAACCTGCCCCCGTTGCGTCCAGGGCCTCGCGCATGGCTTCCAGAACCACGGGATGCTGCCCCATGCCCAGATAGTCATTGCCGCACCACACGGTAATCTCTTGTTCTGCCCCATCCGGTTTGCGCCAGACGGCGGATGGATATGCCCCTTTGCGACGCTCGATATCAATGAAGGTCCGGTAACGCCCCTCATCGTGCAACCGGTTCAAGGCGGTGTCGAGTGCGGCTTCGTAGTTCATTGGCGTCTCCGGGTGTCTGGCACTTAAGGCTGGCACGGTTTTCTTGCAGTCGTCGTGCGGTGATTTCACCCATTCTGCACGAGATTCGTCTTGCGCTCCTTGATATTCATCAAATTCTATATCTAAAAGGGGGCAATTTGACGCCCCCTTTTACCGAAAAACGATTATTTCATATCCGACACAGCGATTTCGCAGTCCTTGGCCCCTTTGTCCGCACAGGCCTTCAAAGCCGCCGCTTGCGCCCCTGCGCCCTGGCCCAAGGCGAAAAAGCCGGTCTGGGCCGAGATCGCCATCGCCCGCTCGCCCCGCTTTCCATAATCGTTTCTCAGCGCCAAAGTACCTTCGACCGACAGCTGCAAGCCGCGCGCCTTCCAGTTTTTCGGTCGCACGACCGCCGCAACCACGCAGCTTTTGCCGCCTTTGCGGGCCTTGTTGCAACCGTCCAGGGCTGCGGCCGCCGCCGCCTCGGCACTGTGGTGATTTGCGACCAGCATCGTTGCCTCGGATTTCAGCAACTCCTCATCCGGGGCAATCGCAACGGCGGCGTAATAGGCATAGTCCTTGACGACTTGCTGCAAAAGGGCCGCGTTTTCTGCCGTCTGCCCGTCCACGGGCAACATTTCGACCTCCGAGCCCTTGGGGGCAAACACCTGCTTCAGGGCATCCTTGCCGCTGATCGGTTCTGCCAGGCCCGCATTGGCCAAACCAGACAGAATCAGGCTTAGCCCGCATAGGGCTTTCGCTGCATTACGCATTATGAATCTCCACTCAACTGGGGCTGGCTCTGCC
>JBFHGI010000158.1:0-5807 GCA_041583175.1 Pseudorhodobacter sp.
TGCTTCTGAAAGCCGGAAACTGGCTGCGCACGAAATCCACGTCCAACGTCATCATTCTCTCCTTGCCTTGCGGATGCCAAGGCGACGAGGTTGATCTTAGCCGACGACCTTGCTGCCGCAACCCCGAAAGCCGCCCAAGCTTTAGGCACAAAGCGATGAATTCCCCTCTTGAGCCGCGCCGAACAACCGCCTAACTTTCTGGGGTCAGCAACGGCGAACCACTCCGCTTGCCCTGTCCAACAGATGAGGAAAAATACATGAAAACCAAAAACAAACTGATGCTTGGCGCAGCTTTGGCCTTTGCGCTGCCCGTCACCACCGCCTATGCCGCCGATCCCGAACTGATCGTGTTCGACTGGGCCGGTTTTGAAGATGAAAATCTGATCAAACCCTATATCGAAAAGCATGGCGACCTGCCGACCTACGCTTTCTTCGGCGATGATGATGAGGCTTTCCAGAAGGTCGCCTCCGGTTTCAAAGCCGATGTCGCGCATCCTTGCTCCCAGATGGTTTCGAAATACCGTGACGCGGGCCTGATCGAGCCTTGGGATGTCAGCCGCATCCCGAATTTTGGCGAAATCGCCCCGCGCTTCCTGAACTCCAAGATCTTCAAGGATGACACCGGCGTTTGGTACATTCCCACCGATTACGCCTATACCGCAATCGCATGGAACACGACCGATGTTCCGGCCGAGGATGTGGCAAGCCTGGCCGTGTTCCACAACCCGAAATACGCAGGCCGCATTTCACTGCCCGACAACACCGATGATGTCTGGTCACTGGCGCTGCTGGCCACCGGTGTCACCGATTGGACAAGTGTCACAGAAGAGCAATTCCAGGCCGCCGCCGCATGGCTGCGCACCGCGCATGAAAACGTGGTTGCCTATTGGGCCGACCCGTCCGAACTGTCGCAACTGATGGCAGGCGGTCAGGTGCAGGTGGCATGGTCGTGGAACGATTCCATCGCCTTGATGCGCGAAGAAGGCTTCCCTGTCGGCTTCCAGCGCCAAGCAGCGGAAGGCGCGTCGAGCTGGTTCTGCGGTTATGTGAACTTCAAGGACTCGCCCGGCTCCGAAGACAAGGCCTATGATTTCATCAACGCCTGGTTGGATCACGGCTCTGCCCGCGGCCTGCTGGATGGCTTCGGCTATGCCCATACGAATGACGTCGCGATGGCTGAAATTCCGGCCGAAGATCTGGTGACGGCGGATGTCAGCCCGATCGATACCACCCTGCTCGCCCAGACCCCGATTGATGCCGCTATGCGCGACCGGATGCTGGAAGAGTTCGAAAAGATCAAGGCAGGCTTCTAAGCCCCCTTTGCCCTGCCCGCACCTCGTGTCCGGGCAGGGCACTTCTCGGTGCCTGCCTTTGCACGCCCGTTACAAACCCGCCCTATCTTGGTTCAATCCTGCCCATCTCACGGGCGTGAAACCAGACAGGCCGCCCCATGCAAAACTCCGTTGCCCGCGATATCAGCTACGCCTCTGCCGTTGAAACCCGCAAGGCACAGGCCTTTGTGCGAATTGTAGAGAACCTGACGGGGCGCAGAAAACTGATAAAGCGCGCGATGGGCTATGAACAAGACCTCGCCACTGGCCGCGATATCTGGTCGGTCATGGCCGCCCGCTATGGCCTGAGCCTTGAGGTCGCGCGCGGCTCCCTTGATAACATTCCCAAATCCGGCCCGCTGATTCTGCTGTCCAACCACCCGTTCGGCATTCTGGATGGGTTGATGATGGGCTATATCCTGTCGCAAACCCGAGGTGATTTCAGAATTCTGGCGCATCGTGTCTTTGCCGCGTCAGAGCATATCAATAACGTCATCCTGCCGATCAGCTTTGACAAAACGACTGCCGCCGTGACCCAGAACCTGCAAACCCGCCAGACCGCGTTGCACTATCTGGCGCAAGGTGGCGCAATCGGACTGTTTCCGGGCGGCACGGTTTCCACCGCCATCACCCCTTTCGGCACGCCCCTTGATCCGGGCTGGCGCACCTTTACCGCAAAGATGGTCGCGCGTTCCGATGCGCAGGTGGTGCCGGTATATTTCGACGGCAGCAATTCGCGGCTTTTCCAACTGTGCAGCCACCTGCACAGCACCTTGCGCACGGCGCTTTTTGTCAACGAATTCAAACGGCGCATGGACCGCCCTGTCACCATCGCCATAGGCCAGCCCATCTCCCGAGAGGCGCTGAACGCCCGCAAAGGCGATGCCCGCAGGCTGATGGATTTCCTGCGACAAGAAACCTACAAGCTCGCCCCGCGGCCCCTGAAAACCTACGCCAACGGCTTCGAGTTTGAAGCACACCACAAGCGCGCCGGCAAAGCCGCCGGAATGTGACCGCTTAGGTCACGGGCATCTCCAACAACTCCCGCCAGCGATGGCAAGACACCGCATGGCCGTCACCGGGGTTTTCGAGGCTGGGCTCCTCCACACGGCAACGGTCGATGACATTCGGACAGCGGGT
Organism: Pseudorhodobacter sp.; assembly: GCA_041583175.1. Lineage (GTDB taxonomy): Bacteria > Pseudomonadota > Alphaproteobacteria > Rhodobacterales > Rhodobacteraceae > Pseudorhodobacter. Next base: position 2,472 of record JBFHGI010000158.1, read on the forward strand.
GTGGAATTTGCAACCGGGGGGCTGATTGGTGGGTGACGGAATCTCTCCCTCCAGCTTTTGCCCGCCCTTGCGGTCATCGGGATCCAGCGAGGGGATCGCAGAAAACAGCGCCTTGGTATAGGGGTGGCGCGGGGCCTTGAAAAGCTGGCGCGTGGGCGCGGTTTCCACCAAGCGCCCCAGATACATCACTGCCAGATGGTCACACGTATGCGCCACCACCGACAGATCATGGCTGATGAACAGGAAGGTCAGCCCCATATCGCGCTGAATATCTTTCAGCAGGTTCAGCACATCGGCCTGAATGGACACATCCAGCGCCGCCACGGATTCGTCCGCCACAATGAAATTCGGGCGCGATACCAAGGCGCGGGCAATCGAGATACGCTGCCGCTGCCCGCCCGAAAACGCATGGGGAAAGCGGCGCAGATGTTCCAAGTTCAACCGGCATTTCGCCGCAATCTCGCGCACGCGGGCATCGGTTTCCTCTCGCGTTTTGGTCAGGCCCATCACCTCCAGCGGTTCTGCGATAATATCGCGCACGGTCATGCGCGGCGACAGGGCGGCGTAAGGGTCCTGAAAAATCAATTGCGCGCGTTTGCGGTAGTCTTTCAGCGCCGGGCCGCTCAGCGTGCCGATATCCAACTCCACCTCATCATCGGCATAGCGCGCCCAACCGCCCGTAATCGGCACCGCCTTAAGAAAGGCCCGCCCCAGCGTGGTCTTGCCGGAACCGGATTCCCCCACCAGCCCGAAGAACGAGCCCCGCTCAATATCCAAGGTAACGCCGTCCACCGCTTTCAGGATGGATTTGTTGAAGATGCTGGACCCGATCTTGAAACCAACCGACAGGTCGCGCGCGGAAATCAGGGGCTTGTCGCTCATGTCACAGGCTCCGCTGTATAAAGATGGCAGGCGGCACGATGGTTCGCCTCGACCTGAACATCTTGCGGCAGGGCATTTTTGCAAACATCACCAATCAGTTGCGGGCAGCGCGTGTGGAAAACACAGCCCGAGGGCCGCTCCAGCGGCGAAGGGATATCACCTGCCACCGGCGTCAATGGCGCATCCAGATCATCCAGCTTCGGCAAAGCCGCCAGCAGCCCTTGGGTATAGGGATGCTTGGGCTGCCGGATCACGGCGCGCACCGGCCCCTGTTCGATCAGCTTGCCCAGATACATCACCGCGACCTTATCGGCGGTTTGCGCGATCACCCCCAGATCATGCGTGATAAAGATGATACCCATATGAAACTCGGCCACCAGATCTTTCATCAGATCAATCACTTGCGCCTGAATGGTCACATCCAGCGCGGTTGTCGGTTCATCCGCGATCAACAGGCTCGGCTTGGTGGAAAGCGCCATCGCGATCATCGCGCGTTGACGCATCCCGCCCGACAGCTCGAAGGCGTATTGGTCAAACCGTTTTGACGGGTCCGAGATACCCACCCTATCCAGCATCTCGACCGAGATTTCTTTCGCGCGTTTAGTGGTCATGTCATTGTGGATTTGTAACTGCTCGACCATCTGGTCCCCGATGGTAATCGCAGGCGCGAAACTGGCCATCGGTTCCTGAAAGATCATGGAAATCGCCCCACCGCGCACGATCTTCATCTCCCGCGCATTGCGCAGGGCCAGCACATTCACGGGGCCTTTTTCCGTATGCAGGATGATCTTGCTTTCTGGGCTATAAACGGCATTCTTCGCGTTCAGATGCATCAGCGCCTTGGCCGTCACTGACTTGCCAGAGCCGGACTCCCCCACCAGCCCCATCACCTCGCCCTTATCAATCGTGAAGCTGACATCATCGACTGCGGTGATCAGCCCCTCGTCGGTGCGGAACTTCAGGGTCAGGTTCTGTACGTCTATCAGCAGGCTCATTTCTTGCTATCCGAATAGGGGTCTGCGGCGTCGCGCAATCCGTCACCGACGAAAACGAAGGCCAGAACCAGCGCGATGAAGAAGAAAACGGGGATGAAATACCATTGGTAATTCAGCAAAACATCGGCCTTGGAGACGTTCTGCATCATCGCGCCAAGGCTGTTCACCGGGTCTTTCAGCCCCAGCCCGATAAAGGACAGCGCGGTTTCAGACCGCACCATATACGGGAAAGAAATCATCAGATCGACGATGATATAGCTGGTGAAACTGGGCAGCAGATGCCGCCGGATGATATGGCTGCTGGACGCCCCGCAAAGCTCTGCCGCCAGCACATATTCTTGCGTGCGTTCGGTCAGCAGATGGGTGCGGATGCGCCGCGCCAGCGTCGGCCAGCCGATCAGGCCAAGGATGATCGAGATGAAGAAGAAACGCGTTTCCGACGACCATGTGTCCGGCATGAACGCCGCCAGCGCCATGAACAGCGGAATCGATGGCACCGTTCGGATGGCATCGGTGATCATCTGCAAAACGCTGTCGATCCAGCCCCCGAAATAGCCCGCGACCCCACCAATAATCAGCGCCAGCACAAAGGAAATCACCACCCCCAGCGTCCCCACCGCAAGCGAGGTCCAGATCGCGTGCAGGGTTCGGCCAAAGATATCCTTGCCGCTGGCATCGGTGCCGAACAGATGGATCTTCCCACCCTCTATCCCGAACAGATGCAGGTTCGACCGGATCAGTGCCAGATCGATCTGCTTGCCAAAAGCATTGAATTTGACGCCAAACAGCGAATATTCCCAATCGCGCACGAAGAAATGCATATAGAGCCGCTTATCGTGGTTTTCCTTCACCACCCAGCGGAAATTCGTCGCCATCGACCGCTCCCGCTCAGTAGCATAGATGAAGGGCCGCCAGGAAAATCCGTTCTCGTCCCACATCTTGGGCATCTGCGGCGCGCCGTTCTCGTACTGGTCGTTCCGGCCAGCAATCGTCGGGTCATAGGGCGACAGGAAGGGCGCGAACAGGCCCATCATAATCATGATAATCAAAGCCCAGGCCGCAATCATCGCCGTACGGTTCGACTTGAAGCGCGCAAAGATCAACTGGCCTTGGGAGGCAGTGAAATAGGCCTCTTTGGCTTTCTGATCGACATCGGGTGCGGTGGCGGATTTGCGTTTGAACATGGCCCTACCCCATCAGCCCGCGTCGCACGCGCGGATCGATCACGGCCAGCAAAATATCGGTCACGAAATTCAACGCGACGATGCTGGCGGTCAAAAGAAAGATGATGGCCCCGGCTAGCTGCTGGTCGTTGGACCGCGCAAGGCTTTCAAACAGCAGCGCCCCGGCTTCGGTCAGTGTCAGGATCAGCGCCACAATGGGCAATTCGTTGAAAATCCGGTTCAGGTCAAACCCCAGCGAGTTGATCACCGGCCCCAAGGAATGTTTCGCCGGATAA
>JBFHGI010000159.1:0-5799 GCA_041583175.1 Pseudorhodobacter sp.
CCGTTCAGATCCGCCGCAGCCACACGGATTGTGCGAACTTCGGGGTGTTTGCGTAGCCAGTCCTTCATAACTCACCTGATGATTTGCGGGCGCACCTTCAGCTTGCTCCGCTCGTTTGACGGCAGATGCCGATTGAGCCGTCTGTTGACCGCGCCAAAAAGACCGATCACCGCCAGAGTCAGCAGAATGAAATAGAAGGCGACGATCGGGTAGGGGATGAATGGGTTGAAGGTTTTGTCCACGAAATAGCTGGCGTAATAGAGCGCGTCGCCTTCCTGCCGGAAGGCCGGAAAGCCGGAAAAGAACACCAGCGTGGTCGCGTGGAACAGAAAGATCGCCTCGTTCGTGTAGGCGGGCCATGCGAGCCGTAGCATCGTGGGCCATTGCACACGGCGAAACCGCGACCAACCGGTGATACCGTAAGCATCCGCCGCTTCCAGATCGCCCTTGGGGATAGAGCGCATTGCGCCATAGAAAATCTCAGCGGAATAGGCGGCGGTGTTCAGGAACAGCACGATCAGCGCGCCAGCCCAGGCGCGCGACAGCCAGCTAACCTCCGCTGTCAGGCCGAAAATCTCGATCCCGCCGCGGGGCAGCAGCACCAGCGCCTCATAGGCCAGAAAGAACTGGATGAACAAGGGAGAGCCGCGGAACACAAAGATGAACCATTCGGCTGGTTTGCGCGCCAAGGCAAAGCGCGAGGATTTGGCCAGCGCCAGCGCATTGGCCAGCGCAAAGCCGAACAGCAATGCCAGCGCGCCGAAATAGATATTCCAGATCAGGCCAGAGCCGATCAGCGTGAACTGCTGGCACAGCGTGAAATCCGCTTTGGGCAGCAGACGTTCGCCATAGCCAAGCGACCGCAAGCCATAATCGGCGATGGTTTGCAGGCAACTCATGTGGCCGCCTTTCGCAATGCTTCACCCGATGCGGTGGCCTGCCCATGACTGAGACGGGTCTGGATACGGTTCAGAACCAGCTCTGACACACGCGTCATGCACAGGTAAAACACCAGCAGGAACAAGAAGTAATACAGCCGCCAATCGGGATGCGGATAGGCATAGGCACTGGTTTTCGCGCCGCCCAACTCCCGCGCCCAATAGACGATATCCTGCACCCCCAGAAGGAACAGCAGGGGGGTGGCCTTGATCAGGATCATCCACAGGTTCGACAGGCCGGGCAGGGCATAGACCCACATCTGCGGCACCAGAACACGGCGAAACACCTGCCCCTGGTTCATGCCATAGGCTTCGGCGGTTTCAAGTTGCGCGCGCGGCACGGCCTGCATCGCGCCGTAAATCACATTTGCGGCAAAGGCCCCGAACACCAGCGCGAATGTCACCACCGCCAGCACAAAGCCGTAAATCGAATGCCAGATCTGCGCCGAAGAATTCTGCGGCACTTTCGCCTCGGGGCAGACACGGAACTCCAGCCCGTTACGAATAGGGTCTGTCCAATCCGGGCAGCGGACCTGATGCATAAACCACTCGATCCCCTGATCCAGTGCAATGACGAAAAACAGGAAAAACACGATATCCGGCACGCCCCGCACCATCGCGGTATAGCCTTTGCCGATGATCCGCAGCGGCAGGATATGCGACCGCGACATCATCGCGCCGCCAAAGCCGAAGGCCAGAGCGGTTGGGGCGGTAACGGCAAGCAAGGTCAGCACGGTCAAAAAGGAGAAATAGAAATCAATATGCTTGCCTGTGGTCAGGTAGCACAGCAGCCAGTTCAGGCCTTGCAAGGTGGAAGGGTCGGCGCAGCTTGAAAACATCAAGGTCTCGTTACGGCAGCGCAGGCGTTTTCTGTAAGAAAAGCCGCGCTGCCGCTGTTCAGGTCAATCAGAAGGTTGCGACGGAATCACCGAACCACTTGACGATCAAAGCATTCAAAGAGCCGTCAGCCTTCATCGCGGTGATGCCTGCATTGAACTTCTCTTTCAGTTCGGTGTCGGATTCACGCAGACCCATGCCGACTCCATCGCCAAGCTGCACTTCTTCGCCTGCCCAGGCAAACTGGCCGTTGGATTCCGCTTGAATCGGGGCAAGATAGTCCTTGTCGGCAAACACGGCATCAGCTTCGCCATTGCGCACAGCGGCGACGGTTTCATCTGGAGTCGCGAATTCGACCAGTGTTGCACCGCTTTCCTGCACATAGCCTGCCTGAATCGTGCCGGTTTGGGCTGCAATCACGCCGGTTTTTACATCCACACCCGCATCCAACGCCATATAGGCCGAAGAGGCAGGCGGAATGTAGTTCTGGGTGAAGTCGATAACCTCATCCCGCTCATCGGTGATGCTCATCCCGGCGATGATGGTGTCATAGTTGCCGGATTGCAGGTTGGGGATGATGCCGTCCCAGTCGGTAGTCACCCATTCGCAGGTCAGGCCCGCCATTTCGCAAAGCTGGTCGCCCAGTTCCCGCTCGAACCCGTCAACTTCGCCCGCGTCATTGATGAAGTTATAGGGAGGGTAGGCACCCTCGGTCCCCATGCGGACGGTTTGTGCCAGCGATGCGCCAGCGGTCAGTGCCAGCAGGGCAGTTGTCAGAATAAGCTTTTTCATTGGTTGCTCCCTATTGTTAAGCTTTTGTGATGGTTCTTTGTGCCTCAGCCGCCTGCGGAAAGGAAGCCACGCAAACGGGTCGATTGCGGGTTTCCGAACACGGCAGCGGGCGGGCCTTCTTCTTCGGTACGGCCTTGATGCAGGAACACAACGTGGTCCGAGACATCCGCCGCAAGTTTCATATCATGCGTCACCAAAAGCATGGTGCGCCCTTCTTCTGCCAAGGCTTTGATGACCTTGACAACTTCCTGTTCCAGTTCAGGGTCCAGCGCCGAAGTCGGCTCATCGAACAACAGCGCGCGGGGTTCCATGCACAAGGCCCGCGCAATCGCGGCACGTTGCTGCTGGCCGCCCGACAACATCGCTGGCCAGGCATCGGCCTTGTCACCAATGCCCACCTTGTCCAGATATTCCCGCGCTTTGGCTTCCACCTCCACAGGGTCGCGTTTCAGCACCGTCACCGGCGCTTCCATCACGTTTTGCAGGATGGTCATATGTGCCCAGAGGTTGAACTGCTGGAACACCATCGACAGGTTGGTACGGATGCGCGTGACCTGCGCGCGGTCGGCGGGGTGGCGGTTCAACCCTTCGCCACGCCATTGCACTGCCTCGCCTTCGAATTTGATCACCCCTTGCTGGCTGTCCTCCAACAGGTTGCAGCAGCGCAGCAGCGTCGATTTCCCCGATCCGGATGACCCGATCAACGAAATCACATGCCCTTTGGGTGCAACCATATCGATGCCTTTCAGCACCTCCAGATTGCCATAGCTTTTGTGCAAATCCCGGATCTCGATGACAGGAACCGAGTTGTCGGTGTCAGAGGATCGGAGGGCTTGGGTATTCTGGGTCACTTAGGCTCACTGCGTTGAAGATAACGATGCAAATTAGGGCGCATAAATTGCCCTATTGCAACGGGCATTATGGGCATTCGTAGCGTCACCGAAGGCTTTTTGCTCAATCGGGTTGCGCCTTTTGTCACGGTGGTGGCGGATTGGGCACCGATAAATAATCTTCGATCGGGATTCTCACCAAGCCGCGCAGGCCGAGCATTTCCCGTGTTGAGGCGGGCAGGACGGCAATGGCCGAGGTGATGATACCAAACAAGCACTCTGCAAGTTCGGCCTGTGCCGTGATCAGGGGCAGGCCGGGAGTCGCGGCAGTACGGGCAACCACGCGCAGGGATTGCGCCATAGGGTCCAGCCGCTGCAAATGCCGCCATGTCACGGCGTCCAAAGCACCGAGATCGGCGCGACCGTCGGCAATCGCCTGCATCGTCGCGCGATGCGCCCCGGTCTTGAGGCCCGCCGGAAAGCGCAATCCCAAACGCGCGGCATGGTTTTGTGGTGCGGCCCAACCGGATTGCGACAGTGCGTCATTATAGGCCAAAGCTGAGCCGTCAAACGCGGGCAGATCCGCCCGCGGGTCATCGCTCCGCGCTACGAAAACACTGCAATAAAAGCCCGGACCGCAGCCCTCTATTCCGTAATCCGGCGTTCCGATCAGGGTAACATCCGGGTGCAGTCGGCTCCGGAACAGGTAGCCGCAGGTCTGCGCGACCAGCAACTCCGGTGCTTGCCAGATCTCCCACAGGTCGGGGCCGCGCAGCAGGCCCTCGGGCGCATCCAGCCCTGCCGCATAGGCCGTCTCTCTGATCAAGGCCCACAGCCGATCATTGGCTTCGACGAGATCGTCGAAGTCATACATCGGCAAGGCAGCGATCATGCTTTGGCGGCCCGCTGGCGGGCAAGGGCGGATTGCTGGTCGGTCAACCCCAACAGATTAACGACCAGACGCATCAACTGGTCCTCGGCGGCGTCGCGGCTGTCGTCGGCCAAGGCCACTGACCACATGGCCTGCACCACGGACTCGCGATCCTCCAGCGCTGTTGCGTCCTTGAGCGCACGGGTGAAGCGCACCGTATCAGGGGCCTCTTGCTCCAACACTTCGGCTTGCGCGCGCAAGGCGGCCGCATCCGTTGCAGACAGGCCATGCCGCGCCGACAGCACCTTATCGATACGCGCCACTTCGACGGCGGAATAGTTGCCATCCGCGCGGGCAAGCCGCACCAGCAAAGCGGCCAGCGCCAGATCGGCATCCGGTTCAGGCAAACGGTCAGGGGTCGGGGCCGTCAGGCGGCGGATCAGAGCATCAAACATGGAGATGATATAGGCGCAGTTTTCCGCCCTGCCAATGTCTGAAACGCAAGGCGGAGGCATCACGCTTCGGTGACAGTCTGCACAGAAGTTAAGTTTTCTTCACGAAGCGTTAACTATGCAGGGTGAAAGCTGACGGTTGAACAACGCCGGGGCTTGCTATGGATTCGGACCTTTTTGACAAGATACGACCCGCAGCGCGGATGACGGAGGCGGAGCAACTGGATTGGCTGCGCCTGATCCGCTCGCGCCGTGTCGGGCCGGTGACGTTCCATCGCTTGATCGCCGAACATGGCAGTGCCGCTGCCGCGCTGGAGGCGTTGCCGGCGATCGCGCGCGACTCCGGCGTCGAGAACTATTCGATTTGCCCGCTGGATGTGGTTCGTCACGAAATGTCGCTGGGCCGTGTGGCAGGGGCGCGGATGCTGTGCTGGGGCGCGGCGGATTACCCTGCGGCGCTTTATGACTTGCCCGATGCGCCGCCTGTCCTCTGGGCACTGGGCGATATATCCTTGCTCAACCGGCCTGCGGTGGCGATGGTGGGCGCGCGCAATGCCTCCAGCCTCGGGCTGCGTATGGCAACGCGGTTGGCGGAAACCATGGGCGAGAACGGATTTGTCATCATCTCCGGTCTAGCGCGGGGCATTGATGCGGCGGCGCATAAAGCCGGGCTTTCGCTTGGGACGGTTGCGGTGCAGGCAGGTGGGGTCGATGTGATCTACCCCGAGGAGAACGCGGCGCTGGCCGGCGAGATTGCCACCAAAGGCTGCCGGATCTCTGAACAACCGATGGGCCTCGCCCCACAAGCCCGCCATTTCCCGCTGCGCAACCGTCTGGTTTCCGGCCTGTCGCGTGCGGTGGTCGTGGTCGAGGCGGCGGCGCGATCGGGCAGCCTGATCACCGCGCGCAACGCGCTGGACCAGGGGCGGGACGTGCTGGCCGTGCCGGGCCATCCGTTTGACGCGCGGGCGGCAGGCTGCAATATCCTGATTCGCGATGGGGCCACTCTGGTGCGCAATTCTTCGGATGTGATCGAGGCGATTGGCAGTGGATTGCCCGTCCAACAGCCCATGCGCGCC
>JBFHGI010000160.1:0-5795 GCA_041583175.1 Pseudorhodobacter sp.
GAAAACCGTCACGAATGAAGTCGTGACCGCCGAGGAGTTGGGCGGCGCCGGCACGCATACCAAGAAATCCAGCGTTGCCGATGGGGCCTATGAGACTGATGTCGAGGCGCTGGCCGAAACGCGCCGTCTGATCGACTTTCTGCCGCTGTCGAACCGTGAAAAGGCCCCGACGCGCCCCTTCTTTGATGATCCGGCGCGGGTAGAGGAAAGCCTTGATACGCTGATCCCCGACAACCCGAACCAGCCCTATGACATGAAGGAACTGATCCTCAAGCTGGCGGATGAGGGCGATTTCTTTGAAATCCAGCGCGATTTCGCGGGCAATATCATCACCGGCTTCATTCGTATCGAAGGGCAGTCGGTGGGTGTGGTGGCCAATCAGCCGATGGTTCTGGCCGGTTGCCTTGATATCGACAGCAGCCGCAAGGCTGCACGCTTCGTGCGCTTCTGTGATGCGTTTGAAATTCCGATCCTGACGCTGGTCGATGTGCCCGGATTCTTGCCCGGCACGGGGCAGGAATATGGCGGCGTGATCAAGCATGGCGCGAAACTGTTGTTTGCCTATGGCGAGGCGACAGTGCCGAAGGTGACGGTGATCACCCGCAAAGCCTATGGCGGGGCCTATGACGTTATGGCCTCCAAACATCTGCGCGGCGATTTCAACTATGCCTGGCCCACGGCAGAGATTGCGGTGATGGGGGCCAAGGGTGCGACCGAGATCATCTATCGCGGCCGCACCGCCGAAGAGATCGCCGAGCGCACCAAGGAATATGAGGGCCGTTTCGCCAACCCCTTCGTGGCTGCGGAAAAGGGATTTATCGACGAGGTGATCATGCCGCATTCGACCCGTCGGCGTGTCGCACGGGCTTTTGCAAGTTTGCGGAGCAAGAAGCTTACAAATCCGTGGAAAAAACACGATAACATTCCGCTGTAACCCCCAACAGTGGAGAGTCCTATGCCAATTCCCATCGACATCGCGAGAGAGGCGGCTGATCCGGTCATTGCCGGATTGGATGTAAGCTGCCTTGACCGCGGTGATATGATCAATCTCATCTTGCAACGCTCTGAGGTCATGTTTGATCGTCCACGTTCAGGTCAGGTTATCCGGGCGTGGGGCGATGGCGATATGGCCCCGATGGAGGCCGAGATTGACCGTCTGGGGGGCAATGTAGCGCGACGCGCGGCAGGTGTTATTCATGCCGAATACCGTACGATTGCGCCACTCTTGCGAGAATTGGCACCCAAGCGGGTGGCAGATATTGGCTGTGGCTACGCGTTTTTCGATCTTTTTCTGGCGCGTGATCTGAAGGCAGATGTCGTGCTGATTGATCTGGAGAGTAACGAGCATCGGCATTTCGGGTTCAACGAGGAAGGCGCAGCCTATTCCAACCTTGATCGTGCCAAGGATTTGTTGCGGGCAAACGGTGTGGCGGCCAAGCGGATCACCACGTTGAACCCGCGTGAGAAAGCGCCAGAAAGCCTCGAACCCGTAGATTTGGCGGTCTCCTTTCTGTCATGCGGCTTTCACTATCCGGTAGACGCCTATCTCCCGTTTCTGGACAAAGCTCTGGCCCCTGGCGGGGCTGCGATTTTCGATCTGCGAGAAAAGACGGCAGTGGCGCAGGCCGAAGCGCTTGCCAAGTTTGGCACATTGACGGACCTCGAAGCCCCGCCAAAAGCGCGCCGTGTGTTGTTGCGCAAGGCGGCGGCATGACGAGCGCCCCTGAAAAGCTCTGGTTTGCTGCGGCAGAGACTGAGGAGGTGGCGGGGGCCGAGCTGTTCCCTGTTCCCTCCGGCCAGCCGGTGACCTTGCAGGATATCTTTTGGGAAGAAGGGGATGAGTTGGTTTTGCGCGTCCGTTTCCTTGCGCCGGAAATCGCGCGAGACGGGGGCGGGGTCGATTATGACACGGCCGCCAAGGACATGCTGCACCTGTGCCAGACCTTCATCCTGCCGCAGCTGGCGGAAAGCGACGATGTGCCGGATCATGTGATCCTGTCATTGTCGGATATCGACGTGCCATTCGGGGAAGCAGACCCCGAGGCGACACAATTTTTCGAGGCCTACCGCATTCAGGATGGTGCCTGCATATGGGAGATATTCTGATGATTTCACAAGATATGGTGTCTTGCGGCGGAAAAGCGCCGTCGCGTGATGTAGGCAAGCAACATGCGCGCAACTTGCGCAATCTGCTGTGTCTTTCGCAATCGCAACAGGCTATTGTTTCCTCAGGTCGAACCCAAGCGGCCGATACCTCGCATTTGGGACATGCTTCGGGACAATCCGATGCGTCAACCCAACAAGAAACTAGGAGTAGAGGATGTCCACGAGCACGAAACTCATTCTTTCCCTCTGCACGACTGCGTTCCTCGCAGCCTGCGGCGGTCCGAAGCAAGAAGAAGTTGTCTATGTTGAAGAACCCGTCTCGCAAGAGCCGGTCTACACAGGCAAATACAAGTAAGACTTCGGGGCGGGCGCAAGGCGCGTATTGCGCCATGCCCGCCCTTTTTCTGTCTGCTGCCTGCCTGATCGGGGGTGCAGCATGATCAAGCATCGCGGATTCCCGGGGCGACTACCCTCTACCGATTATCAATTCGTCATCCGTCGGGCCAATAAGGCTGGCGCGACCAAGATCATCCGGCGCGAGCGGTTCCGTGATCGGGCGAATGTAGACCGGGCGGCGGATGAAGGCTTCATGAAAGCGCTTTGGCTGCATTTCGGTGAGGAACCGTTCGAGCGCGGCAATCTGGATGCGGGGCGGTTGTCTTGGCTGTTTGGCCGTGAGGTGGTGCCCGCCGAAGACCCGTTCGACCCCGCCAGCTATGACGCGCTGCTGAAGATCAACGTCAAGATCGCCGAAGCGTCCTTTCCCAAGGTTTTTGCCCCTGATGCGCCACCGGAGCCTGTGGACGACTGGGCCGATTGGGATGATGAGGACGAATAGGCATGATCCCGCGCAACTCATCGGCGAATTGGCAAGCTTTTGCGCAGCCTGAAGGGGGTGCGAAATTAGGCTTTGCCAAACCGCGCCTGACCAAGCCAAATGCCGTGGTGGCCGCAGTTTGCGGCGATGACCATGATACCGAGTATGTGCGTTACCCTTCCCTAGACTGCCGGCCCGCATGCCCCCCAGGCGGGCCGGATTTTCCGCAAGGCCGGATGCCCATGCGCGAAAAACCACTTAGTGAGGGGGAAGGGCAAATTTTCCCCTTTCCTTCATGCGCAGGCGAAGTAGACTCATGGTCAATAAAAACACGAGCAAGAGGCTTAGCAGAATGCGTATCACCACCCTCCTTTTGGCGGCAACCACCGCTTTGGCCCTCGCGGGCTGCGTCAGCAACAACCCCAATTCACCCACCAATAGCGCCGCGGTCCGCACGCTTGGCGGCGCCGCAGCCGGTGCCGTTATTGCCGATGCAACCGGTGGCAGCAAAACCAAAGGCGCGCTTGTCGGCGCCGTGGTTGGCGGTGTGTCTTGCGGCCTTCCGGGCCTTCCGGCCTGCTACTGATAGCACAACCGACCTAGCGCGCCTGCAAACGCGCGGGGGTCATCCATCATCCAGAAGCCATCCGGGGTTCGCGCCCCGGGTGGCTTTTTTGCATTTCGCGCCAGTCGCGCTACTGAAAAGGGGCATCCATGTTTAAGAAGATCCTTATTGCCAACCGGGGCGAAATTGCCTGCCGGGTTATCAAATCCGCCCGCGCAATGGGTATCAAAACCGTGGCGGTCTATTCGGATGCCGACCGCAATGCCCTGCATGTGCGCATGGCGGATGAGGCGGTGCATATCGGCCCCGCGCCCGCCAACCAATCCTATATCGTGATTGACAAGATCATGGACGCCATTCGCCAGACGGGGGCGGAGGCGGTGCATCCGGGCTATGGGTTTTTGTCGGAAAACATGAACTTCGCGGCGGCGCTGGAGAAGGAAGGCGTGGTCTTTATTGGCCCGCCGTCCTCGGCCATTGAATCGATGGGCGACAAGATCACCTCCAAGAAGCTGGCGATGGAGGCCGGGGTATCCACGGTGCCGGGCTATATGGGCCTGATTGCCGATGCCGATGAGGCGGTGAAGATTTCCGGCGAAATTGGCTATCCGGTGATGATCAAGGCCTCGGCTGGCGGCGGCGGCAAGGGGATGCGGATCGCGTGGAGCGAGGCAGAGGTCAAGGAAGGCTTTGAATCCTCCAAGAACGAAGCTGCGAACAGCTTTGGCGACGACCGGATTTTCATCGAGAAATTCGTGACCCAGCCGCGCCATATCGAAATCCAGGTGCTGGCCGACAAGCACGGCAATTGCGTCTATCTGCATGAACGCGAATGTTCCATCCAGCGGCGGAACCAGAAGGTGATCGAAGAAGCGCCAAGCCCGTTTCTGGATGAGGCGACCCGCAAGGCGATGGGCGAACAGGCCTGCGCCCTGGCGCAAGCGGTGGGCTATACCAGCGCCGGGACGGTGGAATTCATCGTGGATGGCGAGCGGAACTTCTATTTCCTTGAGATGAATACCCGCTTGCAGGTGGAGCATCCGGTGACGGAGCTGATTACCGGCGTCGATCTGGTTGAACAGATGATCCGGGTTGCCGCAGGAGAGAAGCTCCCCTTCACACAGAACGATGTGAAGCTCAATGGCTGGGCGGTGGAAAGCCGGCTTTATGCCGAAGATCCCTATCGCAATTTCCTGCCGTCTATCGGGCGGCTGACGCGCTACCGGCCGCCGCAGGAAGGCACCAGCGACGAGGGCATCACCATCCGCAATGACACCGGTGTCACCGAAGGCTCGGAGATCTCGATGTTTTATGATCCGATGGTCGCCAAGCTGTGCACCCATGCGCCGACGCGGCTTGAAGCGGTCGATGCCATGGCTGACGCGCTGGACCGGTTCGAGGTGGAAGGCATTGGCCACAATCTGCCGTTCCTGTCGGCGCTGATGCAGCATCCACGCTGGCGCGAGGGGCGGTTGTCGACCGGCTTCATTGCCGAGGAATACCCCGATGGCTTCGGCCCGGTGCCACCCGATCAGGCAACCGTCGAGCGCTTTGCCATCGCCGCCCTTCTGCTCGCCCATATCCATGGCGCGCGCAATGCGCAGATTTCCGGTGCGCGGTTCAGCCAGGCAGAAAAACGCGCGCATGAAGACAAGGTGGTGCGCATCGCAGGCCAGGAAATCACCGGGCATATCGATGACACCGACGATGTCTATCTCGTCCGCCTGCCCGGCCGCGAACCGCAGGCGGTGACCACCGACTGGACGCCGGGTGCACGTCTGGCAATCTTCGATATTGATGGCGATCGCCAGGCGATCAAGGTGGAACCGGCCGATGCCGGCTGGCGGCTGAGACAGCTGGGGGTTGATGTGCGGGTGCAGGTATTCAGCCCCCGCGTTGCCGAACTGGCCCGGCTGATGAAGGAAAAGGTCGCACCCGACACATCGAGCCTGCTGCTCTGCCCGATGCCTGGCCTGATCGTCTCGATCGCCGTCAACGAGGGCGACGAGGTGCAGGAAGGCCAGACACTGGCCGTGGTCGAAGCGATGAAGATGGAAAATGTGCTCAAGGCCGAACGCAAGGGCGTAGTCTCACGAATTCCGGTGAAAGCCGGCGACAGCCTCGCCGTCGACGAGATCATCATGGAGTTTGCGAAATGAGCGGTCCGACCAGACAGAAAGTCCCCTCCCCAACCCCTCCCCACAAGGGGGAGGGGCTTGGCCCGGGATCTACCGCTTTTCGGATCTCGAAGCTTGAGCCAGTCGAGATGCCGGTTCTTTGGCAGGCGGTCAGCGGCAACCGAGCCCC
>JBFHGI010000161.1:0-5793 GCA_041583175.1 Pseudorhodobacter sp.
CACGGATTGCGGCTGCTCCGGTGTCGTTTGAATGCGTTGTGCTGTCATCGGTTGTGACGGGGCCGATGCAGACGATTGTCATCGGTCGGGTGGTCGCGGCGCATATTGACGATGCGGTGATTCTGGATGCGGCGAAGGGGTATATTGATACGCCAGCGCTGGGGTTGATTGCACGCATGCATGGCGCGGGGTGGTATGCCCGCAGCACCGATCTGTTCCAGTTGGATCGGCCTTCGGGCGGGGCAGGGGTTTAGAGCGATGCCTGCCTTTTGCCGTTTTGCCCAGTCTTGTGCCGTTTTGCCCTGTGGACCTGTCGGAAAAAATGGATATTTGGACCGGAAAGAAAGCAGGGCGCAATGCGCGCAGAGGCGGTGAGGGGGCTACAGGCTCATTTCCGCCAGCAGGGTCGCCCATTGCGCGCCATGCATATCGCGATCAGAGCGGTGGCCCTGGATCACCGGACGCGGGAAGGAAAACTTGATCACGTTCAGATCGGGGATATCGAAGCGTTTCAGAAGTTGCGTGGGCTGGTGATAGAGGGCGGCCACCTCTTCGGTTTTCAACGCATCGCTCAGGCGGGTGTAAGCCTCGGGCGTGCCGCAAAAGACATCGACGGTCACCCAGAAGGGGCCCGCGTTCTTGGAGCGGACCTTATAGGCGATCTCGGACACTTGGGTCATGGCGTTACCTCTGTCACGGTCAGGCGGAAGGCGGACATCGGGTCATCCAGTTCCAGCACATGGTTGAGGGCGAATTCATAGAGCGCGCCACGATCAGATTGGGCGGGGGAGTAGGGGAAAGCGAAGGTTGGCAGCTCTTCGTTTGCCGTCAGCGGGTAGTGGAGCAGATGCGGATTGGCGAGCTTGCCGATCTCGGAGGCCAAGGCTTGCGTCTTGGCGGTGATGATCAGCAGCACGCCCACCTCTACAGGTTGGCCCGTCCGGTTCTCCATCTCGCCCAAAGCGGCATTCACGCCGATCAGGCGGAAATCGAGGTTATAGCTGGCGGGGTCCAGCGCCATGCGCCTTGCGATCAGACTGTCGAGAAAGCCATGCAGCTTGTCTGCCCAAGCCTGCGCGTTGGCGACGTAATGTGCATCGCGCAGCACGGCGATCAGCGTGGTTTGAAACCCGGCTGCGCGGGCGCCTTCCAGCTTTACCGTATAGGGGCCCGGCACCCATTTCGATCCGGTGGCGCGGGTGCGCACCCCGTCCAGCGCGGTGTATCTGGTTTGTGTGACGTCCAGATGCCCCCCGGGTTCATAGAGGATGAACGGGTCGGAGTTTTCATAGAGCATATGGGCCGAAACGGAATGAGGGGTGCAACTGGCCCCCGTGGCAAGCGGTTCTACGGTGAACCCCTCGGCGTCGAAATCCACCAGAATCACGCCAGAGGTCGGGTTGGTGGAACATAGCGCGCCACATTCGGCAATTTTTGCCCCGTGCCATGCCGCGCCTGCATGGTCGCCGCGTTGCAAGGGCAGCGCCGCGATGATGGCGGTATCCGTGGTGCGGCCTGCGATGACGATATCGGCACCTGTGTTCAAAGCGGCCTGGATTTGCTCGGCCCCGGCGAGGGCGACGATATTGGTCATTTCTGCAAGGGTTTCCGCGCTGATCTCGGGCGCGGGCGTCAGCGGTTTGATGCGACCTGCCGCCAAAGCATCGGTGATGCGGGCCGCTGGCTGGCCGGAATAGAGCCGCGCGATGCGCAGGCTTTGACCCAACTCGCTGGCCAGTTCCTGCGTGATCTCGAACATCCAGTCCACGCAAGCATCGGCGCCGCAAGTGCCTGTTGTGCCGATCACCAGTGGCACGCCTGCTTCGGCGCGTGCCAGCATCAGCTCTCGCCATTCGGATTTGGTGACGGAGCGGGCGTATTTCGATTGCCCCGCCCCCAGTGACCACGGCCCCGAGTCGGTGGAGCCGCCGTCGATTGCGATGAGGTCGGGTTTCATTGCCACCCCGCGCGCCAATGCCTCTCGGTCGAAGCCAAGGCAGAGAACGCCGGAGGGTATCAGCACGCGGGTTGGCATATCAGTCCTCGTCTGTTGTGGGGAGCGCCGGCTTGCGGACAAATTTGCGCAGGAAGATCGGGGCGAGGAAGCCCAGAACCGCAAACAGCCAGAAGCTGATCGAAATCGGCGAGGAGAAGAGATAGGTCCAATCGCCGTCTGACAAGACCATCGCGCGGCGCAGGTTATCTTCCATCGCGTTGCCCAAGAGGATGCCAAGGATGATCGGCACCGTTGGAATATCGATCTTGCGGCAGATATAGCCCAGCACCCCGAAAGCCACCATCAGCATCATGTCAAAGCTGGAGCCGGTGAGGGAATAGATGCCGACAAAGGCAATCATCGTCACCCCCGGCAGCAGGATGTAGGAGGGCACCGAGAGGATATGCACGAAGACCTTGACCATCGGCACGTTCATCACCAGCAGCATGACGTTGGCGATCAGCAGTGCCGCGATCAGGGACCAGACCACATCCGGGCGTTCCGTGAACAGAAGCGGGCCGGGGGTGATGTTGAGCGTCAGCAGCAGCGCCAGCAGAACGGCGGTGGTGCCGGACCCCGGAACGCCGAGGGTAAGCATCGGGATCAGCGCGCCGCCAGCGGCAGCGTTATTGCCAGCCTCGGGGGCGGCAACGCCGCTCGGGTTGCCGGTGCCGAAAGAGGCCTTGTCACGCGAAACCGATTTCTCGCCCATGTAGGCCAGAAACGAGCCCAGCGATGCACCGGCCCCCGGCAGGATACCGGCGATGAAACCGATGCCAGAGCCGCGCAGCATTGCGCCCTTGGTCTCATTCAACATTTTCCACGGAATGAGAACTTTGCCCAGTTTCACCCCGATGGCGGAATTCTTGCCATGGGTTTCGATGAAGTGGAACACCTCGGCAACCGCGAAAAGCCCGACAATCGCGACAAGGAAATCAATGCCGTCAAACAGGTGCATATTGCCAAAGGTAAAGCGCTGCATGTTGGTGGTTTTATCCAGCCCGATCATGGCAATGCCCAAGCCGAGGCATGCGGCCATCGCCGATTTGGCCTGATTGTTCGACCCGACACCCCCCAGAGTACAAAATGCCAGCATATAGAGCGCGAAATACTCTGCCGGACCGAATTTGAACGCGACCCGCGCCAGCCATGGGGCCATTAGCATCAGGCCGACCGTGGCCAGAAACGCGCCGACAAAAGAGGCCACGCCGGATACCACCAGCGCGTCGCCTGCTTTGCCCTGTTTGGCCATGGGGTAGCCGTCCAGCGTGGTCATCATCGCAGGCTCGTCACCCGGAATGTTGAGCAGGATGGACGAAATGCGCCCGCCATACATCGCCCCGTAATAGACGGAGGTGAGCAGCACGAGGGCGGAAATGGCGTCAAATCCCATCGAGAATGAAATCGGGATCAGCAGCGCCACGCCATTCGACGGCCCAAGCCCCGGCAGCGCGCCGATGATGGTGCCGACGAAACAGCCGATGACAGCAAGGAGCAATGTGTAGGGGGAAAGCGCGATGGAAAACCCAAGCGCGAGATTATTCAGCAGATCCATGGCGAAATCCTTAGCCCATAAGGGCAGGCGGCAGACCCTTGAGGCCGAGACCGAGAATGAATTTGAACAGCACGAAAAGCCCGACGCCAAGGCCGACACCTGTCAGGGCGGCAAGCTGTGGTTTTGGGTTGATCTGGTAGCTGAGGATGCCCGAGACGATGATCGTCGGAAGGATGAAACCAAGCGGTTTGACCATAAGCGCATAGGCAAACAGGATGACCAACGCGACAAACAGGTTCAGCAGGGTCTTCCCGATCGGCCATTCCACATCCGGGTCAGGCCGCAGCACCATCACCAAAGCGCATAGAATGGTCACCACGCCGACCAGATAAGGGAAGATCCGTGGCCCGACCGGGTCGGACATGAAGCTGGAACGGATGGTCGTGGCGCTGAGGATATACCCCAGCGCCACAACGATCATGACCAGACCGAAAATCCGGTCACCGCGCATTATTGGATAACCCCGATTTCCTTGGACAGGGTTACGGTATCAGCGATCACGCCATCAACCCAGGACTGGAAGTCGCCGCCAACCTTGGTGAAGGGTGCCAGGCCGTTCTCGGCCATCGCGGTTTTCCACTGCTCGCTGTCAGCCACGGCTTTCAGACGCTCGGCCCAGACGTTGAATTCTTCGTCCGAGATGCCTTTGGGCACATAGGCGCCGCGCCAGTTCACGGCCACAACGTCAAAACCCTGCTCGCGGGCGGTGGGGATATCCTCGAAACCGGGCACACGCTCTTCGGTCAGCACGGCCAAAGCCCGCACATCGCCCGAACGGATGAAACCCACGATTTCCGACATGTCGCCGGTCATCGCCTGGGTGAAGCCGCCCACGGTTTGGGTGATCGCATCCGCGCCGCCATCAACGCCGATATATTTGATCTTGGTGATGTCATCGAAACCGGCAGCTTTCATGATTTGCAGCGGTTTCATGTGGTCGAAACCACCCACAGCAGAGCCGCCCGCGAAAGCAACCGAGGACGGATCGGCCTTGATCGCCTCAACCATCTCGCCGAGGTTCTGGAACGGGCTGTCTTTGGCCACAACGATCACGCCCGGATCAGCGCCGATGGAACCGACAAAGCGCACCTGATCAGCCGTCATGCCCGCAAACGCGTTTTGCGCCAGACGGGTGGTCGTCGCAGACGAGGCCGCAACGATGACATCCGCATCGGTGTTATGGTCTGCCACAACGGCCGCAAATGCCACCCCACCGCCGCCGCCGTTCATGTTTGTCACCTGCATCGGGGCGTCGATGACTTTCAGTTCGTACATGATGTTCGCGATCTGACGGCAGGTGAAATCCCAGCCGCCGCCGGGGTTTGCGGGTGCAATGCACTCGGTCGCATAGGCCGACCCTACAGACATAGCGGAAAGCAGAGCGCTGGTGCCCAGCACTTTGAACATGGTCATTTTCATTGGTGTCCTCCCAGACATATAGATGCGTCAGGGCAGCGCATCCGCTGCGCCCCTTGCAAGCCAGACGATTCCCGTCAAAGCTGACACTAACCTGTCATGGGGCTAGGGGGCGAAAAAAATTGCGGTTCTTGTTGGTTGAAGACAGCCCCGATCTGGCGCGATCGGTTCGTGATTTGCTGGCGCTGGATGGGCATGGTGTGGACCATGCGGCGACATTGGCCGAGGCACAGGATTGTTTGAGGGCCGCGTCTTACGATTTGATATTGCTGGATATCATGTTGCCCGATGGCGATGGGCGCGCTTTTTTGCAGGCCCAGCGGCGGGCGGGGCATGACACGCCGGTGATTGTGATGACGGCGCGCGCGGCGGTGTCGGACAGGGTGGATGTGCTCGATAGCGGGGCGGATGATTATATCACCAAGCCGTTTGACTTTGCCGAGTTGGAGGCGCGGGTGCGCGCCGTTCTGCGCCGCAGGGGGGGCGCGGCACAGACCGTGCGAATCTATGCCGACCTGTCGTTCAACCCGCTGACAGCCACCGTCACCATCGCCGGAGAGGCCCGTGATCTGCGCAACCGCGAGCTGCGGTTGTTCGAAATCCTGCTGGCCGCACCCGACCGGATTTTCAGCAAGGACCAACTTTGTGATCGCTTGTTTTCCTATGCCGAAACCGTCAGCGACAACGCGATAGAGGTGTATGTGGGTCGTTTGCGCAAGAAACTGGCGGGATCGGCGGCGCGGATCGAAACCGTGCGGGGCCTGGGCTATAAGTTGACGGGCGGATGAGGGCTGTGAGATTTGGGGGGAGGGTTGATGGTTGAATG
>JBFHGI010000162.1:0-5789 GCA_041583175.1 Pseudorhodobacter sp.
ACCTCGGTTGGTTCTTCATCCCCTTCGCCGCTGTGGTGATCGTGGGCTCGGCCAATGCCGTGAACCTCACCGACGGTCTCGACGGCCTCGCGATCATGCCCGTCATCATCGCCGCCGCCACGCTGGGCATCATCGCCTATGCCGTCGGCCGGGTCGACTTCACCGAATATCTCGACGTGCACTACGTGCCCGGCACGGGTGAATTGCTGGTGTTTGCCGCGGGCCTCATTGGCGGCGGCCTCGGGTTCCTGTGGTACAACGCGCCCCCGGCGGCGGTGTTCATGGGCGATACCGGCAGCCTCGCCCTTGGCGGCGCGCTGGGCGCGATTGCGGTCTGCACCAAACACGAGATCGTTCTGGCCATCGTCGGCGGGCTCTTCGTGGTCGAGGCGCTCTCGGTCATCATTCAGGTCCTCTACTTCAAACGCACTGGCCGCCGCGTGTTCCTGATGGCCCCGATCCACCATCACTTCGAGAAAAAAGGCTGGGCAGAGCCGCAAATCGTCATCCGCTTCTGGATCATCTCTCTGATCCTCGCGCTGATCGGTCTGGCGACACTGAAATTGCGGTAAAGGTGCGGTGGGCTCAATCCCACCCTGCACCCGTATCCGCTGGCGAGGCCGTCTTCGGCCTCGCTTTCCGTCATAGTGCACAAGCCCAATATTGCCCGACCAGATCCACACCAAAGCTGTGGTGCGGCTCTTCGGACACCAATTCAAACCCCCGCGCCTGATAGATCTTGCGCGCCGATGACAACACATCATTGGTCCAGAGTGTCATCCGCGAATAACCGCGCCCCCGCGCGAATTGCATCGCCTCATCCACCAGACGCTGGCCAAGTCCCTGGCCCCGTGCCGCGCGATCGACATAAAGCATACGCAGCTTGGCCGTTTCAGCATCCTGCCGGACAACAAAGACAGAGCCCACAATCTCGCCGCCCAGATCGGCAACCCAGCAGGCCTCGGCCTCTGGCTGGAACTCCCGGACAAATTGTCCGGTGATATCGCTGACCAGCCCTTCAAACTCTTGGTTCCAGCCAAATTCCTGCGCATAAAGCCGTGCTTGCCCGGCGATGACTTGCCCCAGATCACCGGCTCGCGGCGCACGCAACTGCGCTTGCAGGGGCGGGCGAGCCGTCAAAATGCGCCGGATACGTTGCATCGCCGCCACCAAGGCCAAACACTCCGCATCGGTAAGCGGCGCGATCAACGCCGCAATCTCTTGGACCGAAGCCGCATTCAAGGCCGCAAAACTGTGCTGCCCTGCTTCGGTCAGACCAATCGCCTGCGCCCTCAAATCACTTTCCATCGGCGTGCGTTGCAACAGGCCATCGGCCTCCAACCCCGCAAGAATCCGGCTGAGATAGGCGCGATCCAGTTGTAAGCCCTGCGCAAGATCAACGGCGAGTACGGGCTTTTCTTTGGCGGCATGGGCCAGTTCAAACAAAACCCGCGCCTGCTGCAAAGAAAAGGGCGAGGCAAGAATGCTGTCGTTCAGCGCCCCGACAAGCTGCGTGTGAAACCGGTTAAACGCCCGGATTTCGCTGATGACCTCGTTTCGCTCCATGGCCTGCACTCGATATAGTTGACTTTGTCTACTAAAATAATGGCCACATAGGTGACATTGTCAACAAAAGGCGTCCTTTGCGATTTCATCTTGGAAAAAATACCTAAATCCCGCCCGTGGCCCAGAGCGCTAAAGGTTAAGATTAAGTTACAAAAATTTACAAAAATGCTATATAACAATGCGTTACCTGACATTCCGCGCGCGATTCCGCATCACGGCGACCGCGCCATGATATTCCCCTCCTTGCAGCCTTTCCCGCATCCGCCCATTCTGCGCCCCAATGTTAAGAAAGGCCGCGCAATGATTCCCGTTACCTGTTTTTCCGGCGAGAAAGTCGCCGTTCTCGGCCTCGGCCGCTCCGGCCTCGCCACCGCCCGCGCCCTCAAGGCAGGCGGGGCAGAACCGATCCTGTGGGATGACAGCGTCGAGGCGCGCGAAAAGGCCGGGGCAGAGGGCTTCACTTGCCTTGATCTGACCCGCAACGGCGCGTTTGAAGGGATCGCGGCTCTGATCACCTCGCCCGGAATCCCGCATCTGTACCCCGAACCGAACCGCGTGATCGCGGCGGCTCTGGCGGCAGGGGTGCCGGTGGACAATGATATCGGCCTGTTTTTCCGCAGCTATGCCACCAAGGACTGGGACGGGTTC
Organism: Pseudorhodobacter sp.; assembly: GCA_041583175.1. GTDB lineage: Bacteria > Pseudomonadota > Alphaproteobacteria > Rhodobacterales > Rhodobacteraceae > Pseudorhodobacter. The sequence continues at coordinate 2,215 of JBFHGI010000162.1, forward strand.
GACACCTTGCCGCGCGTGATCGCAATCACGGGTTCCAACGGGAAGTCGACCACCACGGCGCTGGTTCATCATATTCTGGAGGTTGCGGGCCGCCCCACCCAGATGGCAGGAAATATCGGTCGCGGGGTGCTGGATATCGACCCCGCTGTGGATGGCGAGGTGGTGGTGCTGGAACTGTCAAGCTATCAGACCGATCTGGCCCGCGCGCTGACTCCCGATATTGCGGTCTTCACCAACCTTTCCCCCGATCATCTGGACCGCCACAACGGCATGGGCGGCTATTTTGCCGCCAAGCGCAGGCTGTTTGCCGAAGGCGGGCCGGACCGCGCGGTGATTGGCGTGGATGAGGTGGAGGGCCGCTTCATGGCCAACCAGATGTCCGAGGGACCGCAGGATGACCGGGTGATCCGCGTGTCCTCCGGCCAAAAGCTGGAAGGGTTCGGCTGGTCGGTCTTTGCCCGAAAAGGATTTCTGAGCGAGTGGCGCAAGGGGCGGCAGGTGGCCTCGATCGACCTGCGGTCGGTGCCGGGGCTACCGGGGGCGCATAACCACCAGAATGCCTGCGCCGCCTATGCCGCAACGCGCAGCCTCGGGATCGGGCCAAAACTGATCGAACAGGCGTTCCATTCCTTTGCAGGCCTGCCGCATCGCAGCCAGCTGGTGGGTGAGCGTGGCGGTGTGCGTTTTATAAATGACAGCAAGGCCACTAATGTAGATAGCGCGGCCAAGGCATTGCAGGCCTTTCCGCGCATCCGCTGGATCGCCGGAGGCTTGGGCAAGGATGGCGGCATCAAGGGGTTGGTACCCTTTCTCGGCGCGGTCGCCAAAGCCTATCTGATCGGCCATTCCGCGCGTGATTTTGCGCTGGAACTGGGCAATACCCCCTATGAGGTCTGCGATACCATGGAGCGCGCCGTGGCGCTCGCGGCGGCAGAGGCGGAAGCGGGGGAGGTTGTCTTGCTGGCCCCGGCAGCGGCCTCGTTCGACCAATACCCGAATTTCGAGAAACGCGGCGAGGATTTTACCGCTCTGGTTCAGGCTTTGCCGCAAGGGTGAAGCCGCGCGGGGGGCGCTCGCGCCCCCCCTTGCCTTACGGCAATTCCCCCCCGAGGATATTTGGACCGAAAAGAAAGCCTGTGGGGCAGAAAAAAACCGATTTGGTTTGGCTGCCTTGTCCTTCCCCCTAGCCATGGCGGGGGATCGTTGCTAAGCTGAAACCCAGATCCGGGGGAACACTCGGGCGGAATGGCAGTAAACAGGCAGATATCAGGCGGTACCCCATGACTGAGATGGTCTATGGCTCCATGCCCGGCAGGGTGGTTGAGCCGATTCTTCCGCGTTGGTGGCGCAGTATAGATCGTTGGTCCTTGACCGCGGTCTTTGCGCTGTTTGGCGTGGGGTTGCTTTTGGGTTTGGCGGCTTCGGTGCCGCTGGCGCAGCGCAACGGGTTGGATGCGTTTTACTACGTCAAGCGTCAGGCCTTTTTCGGCGGCGTGGGATTGGTGGTGATGCTGGGCATCTCGATGATGCCACCGAACATGCTGCGCCGTCTTGGCGTGTTGGGCTTTTTGGGGGCCTTTGCCGCCATGGCGCTGTTGCCGGTGATTGGAATAGATTTCGGCAAAGGGGCGGTGCGCTGGATCAGTTTCGGCTTCGCTTCGGTGCAGCCTTCCGAATTTCTCAAGCCCGGATTCATCGTGCTGACGGCCTGGTTGATGGCCTCGGCGCAGGAAATCAACGGGCCACGCGGCAAGTCGATATCGTTTCTTATCACGTTTATCGTGGTTTTGCTTTTGGCGTTGCAGCCGGACTTCGGGCAGGCCGCGTTGATCATTTTCGGTTGGTCGGTGGTGTATTTCGTTGCCGGGGCGCCGATGATCCTGATCGCGAGCGTGTTGGGGCTGGTGGCGACGGGCGCGATGTTTGCCTATAACACCTCTGAACATTTTGCCCGCCGGATCAACGGTTTCCTGTCACCCGAGATCGACCCGCGGACCCAGATCGGCTATGCGACCAATGCCATTCAGGAAGGCGGCTTTTTCGGTGTCGGTGTAGGCGAGGGGCAGGTGAAATGGTCGCTGCCCGATGCGCATACCGATTTCATCATCGCTGTAGCGGCGGAGGAATACGGGCTGATTCTGGTGCTCTGCATCATTGCCCTTTACGCCACGATCGTTGTGCGATCCTTGTTCCGTCTGATGCGGGAGCGGGACCCGTTCATCCGGTTGGCTGGCGCCGGTCTTGCCTGCATTTTTGCGGTGCAAGCGATGGTGAACATGGGGGTTGCGGTGCGGCTGCTGCCGGCCAAGGGCATGACGCTGCCTTTCGTGTCCTATGGTGGGTCGTCGGTGATTGCGGCGGGGATCACGGTTGGCATGTTGCTGGCGTTGACCCGCTCGCGACCGCAGGGGCAGATTGCCGAAGTTCTGTTCCGGCGCGGCCGGTAGGGGGCGCGGATGGGACCCTTGCTTTTGATCGCGGCGGGCGGCACCGGGGGGCATATGTTCCCCGCGCAGGCACTGGCTGAGGCGATGGTGGCGCGGGGCTGGCGCGTGAAGCTGTCGACCGATGATCGTGGCGCGCGCTATGCGGGAGGTTTTCCGAAAGCAGTGGTGATCGAGCAGGTTGCCTCGGCCACTTTCGCACGGGGGGGCGTCATGGCCAAAGCCTTGGTGCCTGTTCGCATCGCGGGCGGGGTCTTGGCTGCGCTTTGGGGGCAGTTGCGCGACAAGCCTGCCGTTGTCGTGGGGTTTGGCGGTTACCCCTCCATTCCGGCACTGACGGCGGCAACCATGCTGCGCCGCCCCCGGATGATCCATGAGCAGAACGGCGTTTTGGGCCGGGTAAACCAGATCTTTGCGCCGCGTGTGATGGCGGTGGCTTGCGGCACCTGGCCGACCGCCTTGCCCGAGGGTGTTACCGGCACCCATACCGGCAATCCGGTGCGCGGCGCTGTGTTGGAGCGTGCAGGCGCGGGCTATATCCCCCCCGGTGACTATCCGATGAGCCTTGTGGTGATCGGCGGCTCCCAAGGTGCGCGCATCCTGTCTGATGTGGTGCCTGCCGCCGTGGCCGCCTTGCCCGAAGGCTTGCGCCGCAATCTGCGGGTTGCGCATCAGGCCCGATCCGAGGATTTGGACCGTGTGACAGAAGCCTATGCGCAGGCAGGCATCAACGCTGATGTGCAGCCGTTCTTTACCGATATTCCGCGCCGCCTGTCCGAGGCGCAACTGGTGATCTCTCGCTCTGGCGCCTCTTCGGTGGCGGATATTTCGGTGATTGGTCGCCCTGCGATCCTGATCCCCTTTGCCGCTGCCACCGGCGACCATCAAACCGCCAATGCGCGCGGCTTGGTCGATGGGGAGGGCGCAATCCTGATACCGGAAAAGGCGCTTGACGTCGGAACTCTGGCCGCGCAGATGGCCATCGTCCTAGAAAATCCCGATGGCGCGCAAGCGATGGCGCGCAACGCGCTGGCGCTTGGCCGTGCCGATGCCACAGACCGCCTTGTTGAACTCGTCGAAAGCCTGACAGAAAGGGCCCCGCTATGAACGCCGCAACCAAACTTCCCGTCG
>JBFHGI010000163.1:0-5762 GCA_041583175.1 Pseudorhodobacter sp.
TCTATCCCTTTGATGGATATGCCTTTCCTGTTCCGCGATCTGGAGCATTGGAACGCTGTTCTGTCCAGCGATGTGCTGAAGCCGCTGGAAGACGAACTGCTTGAAAAGGCCGACATCAAGGTTGTGGGCTATACCGGCGGCGGCACCCGCAACCTGCTGTCCAAAAACCCGGTTACGACTTTTGATGACCTCGCCGGCCACAAAATGCGCGTGATGGGTGCGCCGATCCAGGCGCAGATCTTCTCGGCGCTGACAGCGGCCCCATCGGCGATTGCCTATAATGAGGTTTATAACGCCATCCAGACCGGTGTGATCGCCGGGTTCGAGAATGAGGCTGCGAGTATCCAGAACCTCAAGTTCTACGAAGTTGCGCCCTACCTGTCCCTGACGCGGCACACGATCACCGTGCGCCCCATCGTGATGAGCGGCAAGACCTTCCGCGGTCTGCCTGAGGATCTGCAAGCAGCGGTGATGAAAGCCGGTGCCGAAGCCGGTGCCTTTGGCCGTGAGCTGGAATCGCGCGAAGATGCCGTGAAGCTTCAGGAAATGGTCGATGCAAAGCAACTGACCGTGCAGGAGTTCGAAGGCCGCGACAAGATGCTGGAAATGGTTGTCCCGGTGCAAGATGCCTATGCTGCCGAAATCGGCGCGACAGACCTGCTGGCCGCCATCCGCGCGAAGTAATCCCGTATTGCCCCGGCATGGCGCAGACCTGCCGGGGCAAAACCCTTTGCGCAACCTTCCCAAGTAACAGATTGGCAAGCCAATGATTTTGCGTGGACTAAGCCTCATCGCCGCGACCCTTCGGGTGATTATCGGCAGCTTGATGTTCCTGCTGGCTATTCCCGTCGCGATGCAGGTCATCGCGCGCTATACCGGCATTATCCCCGTTTATCTCTGGACCGAAGAGCTCGCGACTTTTATCTTCGTGTGGATTGTCATGCTCGGTTCGGCGCTGGCGGTTTGGGAAGGCACGCATTTCGATGTGCAGGTGATCCCTGAATCCCGCAGGCCATTGCTTCGCTTCCTGCAACAAGCCCTTGTGCTGACGCTCGTGGCGGTGTTTGCGCTGCTCTTTGCGTGGTACGGCATCGATTACGCCAAATTCGGCGGCATCCAGAATTCTGTCATGATGCGCGCCAATATGATGATCACGCATATCTCTGTGCCCATCGCCGGTGCGCTTTGGGCCGTGTTTTCCCTTTACCGGCTGTATGAGGCATTCGCCCATTACCGCACTGCAGGTCAGGCCATATCATGATCGTTTCCACCGGGCTTGCATGCCTGATCCTTGTCGGCGGGTTTATCGTTCTGGTGGCCCTGCGTGTGCCGGTTGCCTTTGCACTTGGCGTAGCGACCATTCCGATCGTGCTGATGGATATCCGACTAACGCCATTCATCATCATGGACCGGATGTTCCAATCCTATAACTCTTTCATCCTGCTGGCGGTGCCCTTCTTCCTGCTGGCGGCAAACCTGATGAACTCTGGCAAAATCACGCAAAAGCTGATTGATCTGGCGCGGGTGCTGACGGGGTGGATGCCCGGCGGTTTGGGCCATGTGAATGTGGCGGTGTCCATGCTCTTTGCGGGGATCTCCGGCTCCTCCACCGCAGATGCGGCGGGCTGCGGCAAAATCCTGATTCCCGCGATGGTGAAGGAAGGCTATGACGCCCGCTTTGCAATTGCGATCACGGCCTGTTCCTCGGTGATGGGGGTTATCATCCCGCCCAGCATCCTGATGGTGGTTTGGGGCGGCGTGATGCAGGTTTCTGTCGGCGCGCTGTTTCTGGCGGGGGCGATCCCCGGTCTGCTGATCGGATTTGCGCTGATGGCCACTGTCTATGGCTACGCCAAGGTTTACGATTACCCCATCACGATGCGCCCCACCTTCGCCGAGTTCTGGAGCGCGTTCAAAGGCGCGGGCCTTGCCCTTCTGACCCCCATTCTGGTGATCGGCGGCATCGTGGGCGGCATCGTCACCCCCACGGAAAGCGCGATCATAGCGGCGGCCTATGCGCTGATCCTTGGCGCCTTCGTCTATCGCACCGTCAGCTTCCGCGATCTGGCTGGCATTTTCTATGACACCGGGCGCTTTGCCTCCATCTCGCTGTTTGCGATTGGCACCGCCTCCGCCTTTGGCTGGATGCTGGCCTTTTACAACGTGCCGCGCCTGATCGTGGATTTCATGACAGCGACAGAGCTTGGCGTGATCGGCACCTCGCTCGTCATCGCGGCCTTGTTCCTGTTGTTCGGGCTGTTCATCGACGCCATCCCGACGATTATCATTCTGGGCACGGTTCTGTTGCCTGTGGCCAATGCGGCCGGCATCCACCCCGTTGCTTTTGCGATCATCGGGGTTGTGTCCCTGGCCTTTGGTCTGGTCACCCCGCCCTACGGCTTGTGCCTGCTGATCTCGGCGGCGATTGGCGGGATGAATGTGATCACTGTGCTGAAAGACGTCTGCATCATCCTTGCGCCGATGCTGCTGATTTTGCTGCTGGTCATTCTGTTCCCCGAACTGGCACTCTGGCTGCCGCGCACCCTGATGCCGTCGAGCTTTCAGTAGCGCGCCCCGCGCATCCAAACCTTGGCTGTAAAAGAAAAAGGCGAGACCATGACCGCAGCAGCGATGACACCGCAAGCCCATCAAAAACTGATGCAGGTCAGCACAGCGACCCTGACCACGGTGCTGTTCCGCCTTGGCCTGCGCAATATGTTCCTGCAAGGTGTGCGGCGGTTGCGGCCCGGCCCGAATATGGTCGGCCCGGCCTATACGCTGCGCTATATTCCGGCGCGCGAGGATCTTGACGTGCTGGCCTCCTTTGCCGACCGGGAGAACCCGCAGCGCAAAGGGGTAGAGGAATGCCCCGCGGGCAGTGTTTTCATCATCGACGCGCGCGGGGATGCCTCGGCGGCCTCGGCGGGCTGTATTCTGGCCTCGCGCCTGCAGGCACGGGGCTGCGCAGGCATCGTGACCGATGGCGGTTTCCGCGACTCGCCCGAGATTGCTGGGCTGGACATGCCCGCCTATCACACCCGCCCCAGTGCACCGACAAACCTCACGAAACACCATGCGGTTGCTCTGAATGACCCGATTGCCTGTGGCGACGTGGCCGTTTTCCCCGGTGATATTCTGGTGGGCGACGATGAAGGGGTGGTCTGTATTCCACTGCATCTGGTCGAACAGGTCGCAGATGAAGCCCTCGAGATGACGGTTTTTGAAGATTTTGTTCTGGAAATGGTGCAACAGGGGGCATCAACTTTTGGTCTCTACCCCCCGACCGACCCGGAAACGAAGGAAATATTCAAAACGTGGCGCAGCAAGAACGGCAGATAGATCCTCGAACCTCCACTGGCACGGCCCTCGCTGGCGACACCGCGCGCGAAGGCACCCTTTCGGATATGGTGTATGAGACAATTCTGAAAAAGATTGTCGATGGCGAGTTTCCAAGCGGCAGCAAGCTGCCCACCGAACATGAATTGTGCGAGCAGTTGAGCGTTTCGCGCCCCGTTCTGCGACAGGCTTTGAAACAGTTGCGCGAGGACGGGGTCATAAAATCGCGGCAAGGCTCCGGCTCTTATGTGACGGGGCAGCCGGACCGCGCCATTCTGGTCTTTGCGCCCGTTGGCTCCATCGCCGATATCCAGCGCACGTTCGAATTTCGCGCCGCCATTGAAGGCGAGGCTGCCTCTTTCGCCGCCCAACGCCGAACCCCCGCACAGCTAGAGGCCCTTGGTGACGCGCTGCGTCTGTTGGACATCTGCGTGGAAAACGGAAGTTTGGGCGTGGCCGAGGATGAGGCCTTTCACGCCCTGATTTGCCAGGCCTCGGACAACCAGTATTTCGCCTCGGTGCGGGCCTCGATGCAAAGCAATATCATCACGGGCATGAACCTGACCCGCAACCTGTCACTGACCAAATCCGTTGAGCGGATGCGACTGGTGCAGGCAGAGCATTACCAGATATTGCAAGCGATCAAATTGCAAGACGCCGAAGCAGCCCGCCTTGCCATGCGCCGCCATATTGAAAACGCCCGCCGCCGTGTGTTTGAAGGCGCCACCTGAAACCCGACCGAAGCCAGACTGCCATTGCGTTGCGACCGGTTTCTTGTAACTGTTGCGCGAACCCGTAGCAGCACCATTTTCCAAAGGCTTAGGCAGGTATGCGCAGATTTCTCTGCCCGAATTGCAACACTCCAGTCCATTTCAGCAATAGCCAATGTGTAAGCTGTGGCGTGGTTCTGGGCTATCAACCGCTAGAAGATAGAATGGTCAGCCTGACAGCCACGCAGAACCAGCGGCGCAGCTGCGGCAATCGTGATCTGATCGGTTGCAACTGGCTGTGTGAAAGCCAAACGACCACAGGCCTGTGCCTCAGCTGCCAGCATACGACCAAAATCCCCAATACCGCCAATGCCGAGAACCAGAGGCGCTGGGCAAGGCTGGAACGGGCCAAGCGGCGGTTGTTCTATACGTTGATCAAGCTCGGCCTGCCGCTGGACGTGGCACCGAACGGCGGCAAGGGCAGTCTGCAATTCGAACTTCTGGGCGATGAGGTTGCGCCGAACGGTGCCCCAAAACGCGTGATGACAGGCCATGACAATGGCCGCATCACTATCAACATTGACGAAGCCGATGATGTTATCCGCGAAAGGAACCGCACAGCCTTGGGCGAACCCTACCGCACGCTGATCGGCCATTTCCGCCACGAGGTCGCGCATTACTACTGGGACAAGCTGATCGCGGGCACGAACCTGCTTGACGATTGCCGCGCCTCCTTCGGGGACGAGCGGCAGGATTACGCTGCCGCATTGGAGGCCTATTACGCCAACGGCCCTGCCCCCGATTGGCAGCACTCCTATGTCAGCGCCTATGCAAGCGCCCATCCTTGGGAGGATTTCGCTGAAACATGGGCGCATTACTTTCACATGGTCGGCGGGTTGGAAACGGCGCATGCCTACGGCCTCACGCCGCAGCCTCTACCGCCCGCTGCGCCGCCGGCATCCGACCTGAAGAACCCCTATCACGTCACCGATTGCGCAGAGCTTATCGAACATTGGGTCCCCCTTACGGTCGCAATGAATGCGATGAACCGTTCAATGGGAAACCGTGACTACTACCCCTTTGTTCTGACACCCAGAATCGCACAAAAACTCGGCTTCATTCACAGCCTGATCGCGGCGCAGTAGGCGCGGGCTTACAGCCCTGCCTTGCGCCGCAGATCAAGCGTGAAGGGGAACTCCGGATGTGTCGCATCGGTCCGCGGTTCATACCCGCCGGGGGTGTGCCCATGCGGCTGGAACCGCGCCAGACGCCGGGCCTCGGCCTCGTTGCCATTGACGGGGAAGGTTTCATAGCTGCGCCCCCCGGGGTGGGCGACATGATAGGTGCAGCCCCCCACGGCGCGCCCGGTCCAGGTGTCGAAAATGTCAAAGACCAGAGGGCTGTCCACCGGCACATAAGGGTGGAGCGCATTGGCCGCCTGCCAGGCCTTGAACCGCAAGCCCCCCACCCCAACACCTGATTGCACCGTCTGAAGCGGCAAGCTGCGACCGTTGCAGACAACAGCATAGCGGCCCGGATCAGCGGCGCTCAGCTTGACCTGCAAGCGTTCGGTGGAACTGTCGGTGTAGCGCACCGTGCCACCAATCGCGCCGGTTTACCTTAGCGTGGGCGCGGCTGGACGCACCGGATATCGCGTTGGCCGAAGCGGCGATTGGTGCGGGGTTGACCGGAGCCTTGTTGCTTTCAACGTTAACA
>JBFHGI010000164.1:0-5748 GCA_041583175.1 Pseudorhodobacter sp.
CGTACAGAAAATACTGCGCGAACAAGGTGTTAAGCATGTTTCCGGTCTGGCGGAGGATGAAACGGCAGATGCCGTTCTGGTGGATGCCGACGTCGGGACAGAAGACACGACTCCAGAACCTTCGGCGCCGATCGCCTTGTTTCCAGACAAGGCCACGGCGGCTCAGGAAGTCGAGGAACCGGCACCTGATGAGTCCGGAAGGTCTCAAGAGGATATTGCAACTGCAACAGACATCACTGAGGCCATCTCTGAAGAAGACGAGAGTTCAAAGGCTGCGCCAAGCGGTGACCTTCCTCCGTCAGAACAGCTAAGCCCGGAGGGCGAGATGGCGCTGGAAGCTGCATTGTCCGGTCCATTCGGGCAGTCGGAGCCACTTCCCGATCCGGTCATTGACGTGGCGGATGAGGGCGAGACAGCCCCAGTCGAGCCGATGGCAACGGATGCCAGTCCGGCGGTTAAGCCGCCCGCGACCATAGATGACGCGCCGGAGTTTCCCTTCGACTCACCCGCCTCTCCGCCGGTCCACTTGAGCGCGGTAAGTGAAACTTCAAGCGAATCATCAGGGCCGTTCGACGATAGCGCACCTGTGACAGAGGCGGAATCAGCGCCGGCGCAGGAGATGGAAACCTCTGCGCAAGACGCTCCCGAACCACTCCAGCCTGAGGAGCCGACAGAATCGGAAGCAGAGCAGTCCGACGCCGAAGCCCCCAGAGCCAAGGCTGCCCTACCAGGCCCTCTGCCCGTGTTCCAAGAGATTTCCGGGCATTGGCTGCCCACCGATCTGCGCGCCCTGCGCCGCAGCGCCTTGGTCCCAAAACGGCAAGAGGCCGAGGCGCTGATGCAGCGATTGGAGCAGTTGCGCAATCGTGTCGGGGACCGCGGTCGCGTTCCGCGCCGCTAAATCTAGAAAAACGGTGCTTTCCTGCTTGCCCCTGCGCTGAAATTCAGTATGAAAGCGCCAGTGTCGGGCTATAGCGCAGCATGGTAGCGCGTTCGTCTGGGGGACGAAAGGTCGTGAGTTCGAATCTCGCTAGCCCGACCATTGCACTAACCGCCCGCGCCTTCTAAACAGGCGCGGGCGGTTTGCGTTTTACCCCCGCAGCGATGGAGATGACGATGACCGGCGTTCTGCCCTCCCAAGCCCTGCGCGGGTTGATCGACACAGGCGCGATTACCGCGCGCCCTGCAATTACCGCCGACCAGGTTCAACCTGCCAGCCTTGATTTGCGTTTGGGGACCGTTGCTTACCGCGTCCGCGCCTCTTTCCTGGCAGGCCATGGCCGCACCGTTGAAGACCGAATTGCCGAATTTGAGATGCACCGTGTTGACCTAAGCCAAGGCGCTGTTCTGGAAAAAGGCTGCGTCTATGTCATCCCCCTGATGGAACGCTTGGCGTTGCCCAAAGGGCTAACGGCCGTTGCCAATGCAAAATCCTCCACCGGACGGCTCGACTTGCTGACGCGGACGATTACCGACGGCGGGGTGGAGTTTGACCGCATCGCCCCTGGCTATGACGGCCCGCTTTACGCCGAAGTGTGCCCGCGCAGCTTTTCGGTTCTGGTGCGGCCCGGTATGCGCCTGAACCAGATCCGCTTTCGCAACGGGCAATCGGTGCTGGATGACGCGGCACTATCCGCCTTGCACCAGGCGGCCCCCTTGGTTTCCGGCGAGGCGGTGATTTCCGAAGGACTCGGCTTTTCCGTCGATTTGCAAGCGGGCAAAGATGATCTGGTCGGCTTTCGCGCCAAGCCGCATACCGGTGTGATCGATCTTGATCGTATCGGCCATTACCCAGCACGCGAATTCTGGGAAGATGTGCGCAGCCGTGATGGACGCATCATTCTGGACCCCGGCGCTTTTTATATTCTGGTCAGCCGTGAGGCCGTGACCATTCCACCCGATTACGCTGCGGAGATGGCACCCTACCTCGCAATGGTGGGTGAATTCCGTGTGCATTACGCGGGCTTCTTTGACCCAGGTTTCGGGTGGGCCGAAGCCGGCGGTGCAGGATCTCGCGGGGTGCTGGAAGTGCGCTGCCACGAGGCCCCCTTTGTGCTGGAGCATGGTCAGGTGGTTGGCCGCCTAGTCTATGAACAGATGGCGGAACGGCCCGAGGCGCTTTATGGTACGGGTATCGCCTCCAACTATCAGGGACAGGGGCTGAAGCTGTCCAAACATTTTCAAATGCCGACCTGACAACCTCTTGTTACTGAAAGTCCGCTGACATGAAACGCGCTCTTGCCTTATGTACCCTGCTGATGCTGCCGCTGTCTGCTATCGCAGAACCTGCGGACCTGAATCTTTACATGTCGTACTGGCCAGCGGGTGCCGAGGAGCCGACAAGCTCTCTGAACCTCGAGCTGGAGCAAGGTGTGTTGGCGCAGCTCATCTATGACAAGGACGGCAATGAAACGGTGATCGAGGCCGATGCAAGCGCGGCCAATGTGGCCCTGATGCAAGGCGCGATCCGTGCCATGCTGGCGAGGGTGAGTATGGAACAGGAAGCGGCGGTTGATGGCCCGTCTGTGGTCGTAGAGTGGAGCGTTTCAACCGATGCGACCTTTGCGCGCGGCAATGCGGTCATTCCCTATGCCGAGCAGCCGATCGAGGTGCTGGCCGTGCAAGATCAGGTTTTCTCGGCGCGCCTGACCGAATAGGCCGCGCTAGCGCCCCAAGCGGCGGGTGATCTTGGCGGCTTGCCGCGCCCGCTTTGCTGTTTCGCGCCCCGTACCTGCCTGCGCTTTTTCAGCCTCAGTCATCTTCGACGCAGATTTACCCTTCCCGGCGAAATGGCTGATACCTTTGTTGATACCGGTATTGATCACCCGACGCATGATCTGGTTCATAATCATACTGATGATGCGGTCGATGCTCATGTCTAATCCTCGAACAGTTCGCTTTGGCCCTCGGGGCTTTCGTCCTCATCATCTTGCGCGGCAGACGTGACGAAACTAGGGCGGTTATCCAGCAAGCCTGCGGCACGCAGTTCTTTCAGGCCCGGAAGATCGCGGGCTGACTCCAAGCCGAAATGGTCCAAAAAGGATTCCGTCACCACAAAAGTCACAGGGCGGCCCGGTGTCATACGGCGGCGGCCAAAGCGAATCCATTCCAGTTCGATCAGCTGGTCGATGGTGCCGCGCGATACGGCCACGCCACGGATCTCCTCAATCTCGGCGCGGGTGACGGGTTGGTGATAGGCCACGATGGCAAGAGTTTCGACCGCCGCGCGCGAGAGTTTCCGTGCCTCGACCGATTCCTTATACATCAGGTGCCCCAGATCGGGCGCGGTGCGAAAGGCATAGGCATCGCCGACCTTCACCAGATGCACGCCCCGTCCATCATAGCGTTTGCGCAAGGTGACAAGGGCCTCGGCGGCGTCACAACCATGCGGCAGGCGTGCTGTCAATTCGGCCAGCGTCACGGGCTCAGCGCTGGCAAAAAGCACCGCTTCGATCATGCGCTCCTGTTCGGCTTGTGGCGGGGCGGCGAACAGGCTTTCGGTATCGCTCATGTGCGGCCCCCTTCGCGCTTGCGCACCTGGATCGGTGCAAAGGTTTCACCCTGCCGCACTTCCAGCTGTCCTGCCTTCGCAAGTTCCAAAATGGCGGCGAAATGGGCGGCGGTGGCCGAGCGGCGGCGTTGCGGATTGGTTTCCCATCCGGCGGGTAACCAGCTTGTCAAATCCGTCCATTGCCCCGCATAGCCCAGCAGCCCGCGCAAACGCTCCAACGCCTCTTCCATGGTAAAGACATTGTTGCGGTCCATCACGAAAGGGCGGAAATCATCGCGGGTTCGGATGCGGGCATAGGCCTGCATCAGGTCCATCAATGTCGCGGAATAGCTTATCTTCTTGCGGCGGGTCACATCTTCGGGCAAGCCACGGGCAAAAAAGTCGCGGCCCTTCTGGTCGCGGGCCATCAGTTGGGCGGCAGCCTCACGCATGGCTTGCAGGCGTTCGAGTTGAAAAGCGAGATGCGCGGCGAGGTCTTCGGCGCTGGGGCCCTCCTCGGTCGGGTCCGGCGGCAGGAGCAAACGGGATTTCAGATAGGCGAGCCAAGCTGCCATCACCAGATAATCTGCTGCAAGTTCGATGCGTAAGGCGCTGGCTTTGTTTACAAAAAGCAAATACTGCTCTGCCAGCTGCAGAACAGATATCTTGCGCAGATCAACCTTTTGCGTACGGCTTAAACTGAGCAACAGATCCAGCGGGCCTTCAAATCCGTCGACATCGACAATCAGCGCCTCAGCAGCAAGCCGATCGGCGACGGTGATGGTTTCCTGTCCTGCTGCCCAGTCGTCAGACATCTTCCTGCCCGTTCAAGAGGCCAGCAAGTTCGGCGCGCAAGGCCGCAATGTCAACTGTTTCCGGTGCCACGCGGGCGCGAAGGGCGGCATCGGCGCGTCTTTGCGCGGCATCGGTCATCCGGCCCGCAGCGGCGACCACGGGTGCCATCTCTTCCGGTTTGCCGTTGCAATGCAGGGCAATATCGGCACCCGCCGCGATCGTCGCCGCCGAACGGTCCGCAAGGCTGCCCGACAGTGCCTCCATCGACAGATCGTCCGACATCAGCAAGCCGTCAAAACCGATGTCATCCCGCATAGCCTCCACCATCTTGCGCGATGTGGTGGCGGGATGATGCGGGTCAATCTCGGTGAAAACAATATGCGCGGTCATGGCGAGGGGGAGATCGTTCAGCGCCCTGAACGGCGCAAAATCATAGGCCTGAAGAATATCGCACGATGCGGTAACAACGGGCAGCTCTTTGTGACTGTCCATCGTGGCGCGCCCATGGCCGGGCATATGTTTGATGACCGGTAGCACCCCACCCGCAAAATGCCCATCAGCTGCTGCACGACCAAGGGTTGTTACCACTTGGGGATCATCGGAAAAGCAACGATTGCGCAGGAAGGGGTGCGTCTCTTGCGATGCGACGTCGAGACAAGGCGCACAGTTGCCATCAATGCCCACGCCGCGCAATTCCGCCGAAATCAGGCGATAGCGTAGCCACAGCGCACGGTTGGCCATCTCCAGCCCTTTGCCCTGCGCGGCACCACGCATGGCCAAGGTAACCATATCCAGCGGCGGCAGCCACTCAGTCCAGTGCGGCGCGCGCAGGCGTTGCACGCGCCCCCCTTCCTGATCGACGAAAACCGGCGCATCACGCCCGACACTCTCGCGCAGATCCTCTGTCAGGCGGCGCAGTTGTGCAGGGTCTTCGACATTTCGCGCAAAGAGGATAAAACCCCAAGGATCAGCTTCCCGAAAGAAAGACGCCTCGGCGGTGGAAAGAACCGGACCGAGGCATCCGAGAATTGTTGCGCCGTTGCTGGCGCTCATCGCACGGCGACCGGAATACAGGCCGCACGCTCGGCAACCAAAGCTGAGCAGAAGCGCCGCGAGTCCGCTTCATCGGCAAAGCCCATCGCCCGCAGGCGATAGAACGTCCGCCCCCCGCTTTTGGCGGATTGCACGATCCGAGTCTTTCCATTCAACAAATCGCCGAATTTGCCAGACAGCCGTTCCCATTCCTTACGAGCGATGTCTTCGCTGTCAAAGGCCCCAAGCTGCACAAGGCGGGTGCCAGAGGGCAATGCGTCGCCCGTGAGTTCCTCAACGGCGGTCGGGGCAGCGGCGGCCATCGTGACTTCGCCAGCGGGTCGCGCGCGCGGGCGTGGCGACTGGGCCAATGCGCCTTTCGGTAAGGAGAACGCAGTCTTGGGGCCGGCATCCAGCGTGATATCAATATC
>JBFHGI010000165.1:0-5705 GCA_041583175.1 Pseudorhodobacter sp.
CGAAGACCAACTGATCCGCGATCTCGCCATGCCGCCAGCGCATATCACACCGGAACTGCCGACGCTGGAACTGGAAGGCAAGGTGCTGCGGCAGGCCGGGGGGCTGTTATCGCGGCTCGACTGAACCGGCTATGTGTCGGGTGGCAATGGGGCCGTGAACTAATGGCAATAATCAGCAATAACTGCGCGATAGGCAGCGCAAAGCTCTGGTGCGCTGAACCACACATCTGTTGCGCCGATGGCCCAATGTACGGCAACCCAAGTCTCACCGGACTTTTCGAAAAGGGCCTGCATCGCGACACCGTCCATGAATGCGGCAACGTCCGGATCCCGGGCCACCATCGGCGTTCGGGCCGGATCGATTTGCGCGCCGCCGGGACGCTGCGGATTGACCATCGCAAAGCCCAAGCGGCCGTCGACCCGCAACTCGCCCACGACGAATTCCACCGGCCCGCCCAATTGCCACGTCGCATGGGGGCGCAACGCATCCATCAAACCGGCCCTCTCGGCGGAACCGCGCGCGGGTTCTTGCCAGCCAAAGGCGGGTGTCGCGCAGATTGCCGCAATCAATGCGATGTGTTTCATGGCGCCTCTCACACTTGTTCCTTGCAGTGAAAGAGAAAAAAGGCAATCACGTCAAACACTTTGCGAAGTCTATTTGGCTCCATTGACATTTAGACCCATTCGCCCACATCTTGCGCCGCTATTATCGGGTGCGTTCGGAAAAGAGGTTTTTATGGCTGTTGTCGTGGTTGAATCGCCTGCCAAGGCTAAGACAATCAACAAATATCTCGGTTCCAACTACACCGTTCTGGCCTCTTTCGGCCATGTGCGCGACCTTCCACCCAAAGACGGTTCGGTGGATCCCGAAGCCGAATTTGCCATGAAATGGGAAGTCGCGGCGGATAGCAAAAAGCATATCAAAGCCATCACCGAGGCGCTGAAAGCCGATAATGAACTGATCCTCGCAACCGACCCGGATCGTGAGGGAGAGGCGATTTCCTGGCACCTGCAAGAGGCGCTGGCGAAAAGCATCAAGAAAGATACCAAAGTCAGCCGCGTGACCTTCAACGCGATCACCAAGGCCGCCGTCAGCGAGGCGATGAAGAACCCGCGCCAGATCGACGTGCCGTTGGTGGATGCCTATCTGGCCCGCCGTGCGCTGGATTATCTGGTGGGCTTTACGCTGTCGCCCGTCCTGTGGCGCAAGCTGCCAGGGGCGAAATCGGCAGGGCGGGTGCAATCGGTGACCCTGCGCCTGATCGTAGAGCGGGAGATGGAGATCGAAGCCTTCCGCCCGCGTGAATTCTGGGGCGTGAACGCTCGGTTGCAAACGCCGCGGGGGCAGGAATATGATGCCCGCCTGACCGTTCTGGGCGGCAAGAAATTAGACAAATTCGACATTTCCAATGTCGAAGCGGCGGATTTGGCGGTGCAGGCTGTCACTTCTCGAACATTGACGGTGCAATCGGTGGAGGCGAAGCCCGCCGCGCGCAACCCCTCTGCGCCCTTCATGACATCGACCTTGCAGCAAGAGGCCAGCCGCAAATTCGGCATGGGGGCCAAGCAATGTATGGGTGCGGCGCAGCGGCTTTATGAAGCCGGGCATATCACCTATATGCGGACCGATGGCATCGACATGGCCCCCGAGGCGGTGACCGCCGCGCGCGCCGCGATCGAGGACCGTTACGGCAAGAAATATGTGCCGGAAACTCCGCGCATCTACAAGAACAAGGCCAAGAACGCGCAAGAGGCGCATGAATGTATCCGCCCCACCGATATGGCGAAAGCGGCCGAGGATCTGCGACTCGATGGTGAGCAGAAAAAGCTCTATGATCTGATCTGGAAGCGCACGATTGCCAGCCAGATGGCCGCCGCGCGGTTAGAGCGGACGACTGTGGATATCGGCAGTGCGGATGGGCAGGTTGTGCTGCGGTCGACGGGGCAGGTGGTGCTGTTTGACGGTTTCCTCAAGCTGTATGAAGAAGGCCGCGATGATGAGGATGGCGATGAGGGCCGTCTGCCACAGATCATGCAGGGCGAGACTGCGGGCTTTGTGAAGGGCGCTTTTGCCGAAGCCTTTGCCAAGGCTGCCGCTGCGGGCGACGAGGTAATCGAAGGCTCCGCTACGCGGGTCGCCTCGGCTGTCACCAATGCTGGCCAATCGGTGCTGGGCGCGCAGCATTTCACCCAGCCACCGCCGCGCTATACCGAGGCGACGCTGGTGAAGCGGATGGAAGAATTGGGGATCGGGCGGCCGTCGACCTATGCGTCGATACTAACCACGATTGTGGACCGCGAATATGTGCGCAAGGATAAAAACCGTTTGTTCCCTGAAGATAAGGGGCGGCTGGTGACGGCCTTTCTGTCCAACTATTTCCGCAAATATGTGGAATATGATTTCACTGCCGATCTGGAAGGCCAGCTTGACGATGTCTCGGCGGGGGACCGCGATTACAAGGAAGTGTTGGCCCGGTTCTGGCGGGATTTCTCGGCAGCGATTGCCGAGACGGCTGATCTGCGGATTGGTGAGGTGCTGACCAAGATCGACGAGTTTTTGGCCCCGCATCTGTATCCGCCGCGACCCGACGGGTCCGACCCGCGCGTTTGCCCGGTGTGTGGCGAAGGGCGATTGCATCTGAAAACCGCGCGTTCCGGTGGGGCCTTTATCGGCTGCGGAAACTATCCGGAATGCCGCTATACCCGCCCGATTTCGGTTCCGGGGGGCGACGAGGGCGCTGCGATTTCGCCCGATGGGCAGGTTCTGGGCGTCGATGACAATGGCGAGGAAATCAGTTTGCGGACCGGGCGTTTCGGTCCCTATGTGCAGCGGGGGGAGGCGTCGGAAGAGGTGCCGAAGCCGCCGCGTGCGAGCTTGCCCAAAGGATGGTCTCCCGAATCGATGGATCTGGAGCGCGCGTTGACGCTGCTCTCCCTGCCGCGCCAGATCGGGCCGCATCCGGAAGACGGGGAAATGGTCGAGGCCGCGATTGGCCGCTATGGTCCCTATGTGAAGCATAACAAAATCTACGCCAATCTGCCGGATGTGGAGGAAGTCTTTACGATCGGGATGAACCGCGCGGTAGAGGTTCTGGCCAATAAATACTCCAAGGCCCGCGTCGCGGCGGAGCCGATCAAGGATCTGGGGGAACATCCGGAAGGCGGGCCGATGGCAGTGATGCCGGGTCGGTACGGGCCTTATATCAAATGGGGCAAAATCAACGCGACGGTTCCGAAAGAAATTGAACCGGCGGAGGTAACGGTCGAGCAGGCGATCGAATTGCTGGCGGAACGGGCGGCGAAAACAGGGGCGAAAAAGAAAGCCCCGGCCAAGAAAGCGGCGGCCAAAAAGCCGGCTGCGAAAAAGGCGCCCGCCAAGAAAGCGGCGGCCAAGAAGCCGGCTGCGAAGAAAGCACCTGCCAAGAAGGCTGCGAAGGACGAGGGGGACAGCACCGCGTGAATCGCGCGCGGTGATTTATGTAACCTTTTGATATGGATAGTTTTTGCGTTGCGGGTTAACCACTTCTTAACCCGTGATCGCGCGGGTCAGTAGCATTGGATGAAACCGGTAAACCTTGTGGCTTGGTCTGCCAAGACTTCCGGGGGAAGGGCTGGCGCATCGGGCGCTATACGGGGTTGCAGGCTATTGGCCGCGAGATACAGTTTCGCGACCTCGCCGCGTATGGCGAAGTTGACGTTTTGGGGAACATCGCCAAAGCTTTCGGAGACGGTATCCGAATCCAGCTTTGACACCACGACGCCGACCACCAGACCATTGGCCGCCAGAACAGGCCCGCCGGAATTACCCGCTTGAACCGGTGCGGTGATCTGGAGGCGGGTCGCATCGCCCGCTACACCTTTGAGACTTGAAACCGCGCCGCGCGTTACGTTGACGCCGCCCAACAGGGCCGAGAGCGGAAAGCCAACGACCGTAACATCAGAATTCAATCGTGCGGGGCTGGTCGCAAATGACGCAACAGCATCTTGGGACGGGGCCGTTGTCTGCAAGAGGGCCAGATCAAACACCTCGGAGCTATCTATCAATTGGGCTGGCGCGTCGTTGAAGGTAATGCGGGTGCAGTCTTCGACAACATGGGCGTTGGTCAGGACATGACCGGCGGCAGTGACATAAAAGCCTGTGCCGGAAGATGCGGCGGATTGCGTCGCAGGCGGCGGCGCGGCGATGGGGGCGGCGGTTTGCGGAGCAGGCGGCGCGCTGGCGAACAGCATTTCCAGCCGCTGATTGACGAGACCGGACAGAAAGCTGCCTTCGGGTAGATAGATGGCGGGGGATTTCCCTCGCGTGCTCGAGGCCGCCACGGCCATGAGCTTGCCGCTATCTTGTGGCCTGGCAGACAGCAATATATTCGACCAGATACCATCGAAAAACTCTGATCTGGCGTAAAGCGTTCTGCCATCGATCAGCTTGGCCGAGGTGATCCAACTGCCCGTTTTACGCAAAGTGTAGGCCTCGGGCCTATATTGATCCTGGCTTTCGACATAGCTGTGAATTCCACGCATATCCTGAACCGTCGAGACACCGAGAGAATAGGACAAGCTACTGGTATCATGGTTGAAATTCACAAAAAGCTTGGTTGTTCCGGTCTTGGCCAGAGTTTTGTCGGGAACGAGGAAAGACAGGCTCAGAACGTCCCAATGCTGCTGTTCCCACCCGCTGTCTGACCATTCGGAGAGGATCTCGATGATCGCATCTGCGGCGTCGGAGTTGCGCGGATAGCCGGAGCCGGTGCGGTTGCGGGTATAATCGGCAAGGGCGGTCTGGCTGCGCCTGCCCCAATCGCCGTCCAAAAGGCCGTTGTAAAAACCGGCGAAGGCAAGCGTGGTTTGCAGCATCCGGTTTTCTGTCCGCGTGAGACCTTGCGGATTGTACGGATCAAAAAGCGACTGGGCCTGCGCAAAGGCAGTACCCAGCAGAAAGAGAAAAAGAGCGAAACCGAGCCTCAACATTGCGTAGCCTTTGTATTTCACCAAAGGATAGTCGGAATGTGCTGGTGGTAAAGGAAAAAACGGCGGCAGCGGCTTTGCTACTTCCCCCTCGGGTTTACCAGCCGCCCCATGACTTGCGCCGCCGTCAGCGCCCCGATGCGCTGGCCGTTTTCGGTGACGGCGATATCGCTGGCCCCGTCGCGCATGGCCTCCATGACCTGTATCACGGGGGTTTCTGCGTCAAGCTCGGCGCTGGCGGTGCTGGGGCCTGCCTGCATCACATCGCGGGCGGTCAGGACCGAGAGCGGGTTCATATGGGCGACGAAATCGGCGACATAATCGCTGACCGGATTGGCGATGATTTCGCGGGCGGTGCCAATTTGCACGATGCGCCCGCCTTCCATCAAGGCGATGCGATTGCCGAGTTTGAAGGCCTCATCCAGATCGTGACTGACGAAGATGATGGTGCGGTGCAGGCGCTGTTGAAGTTCCAGCAGTTCATCTTGCAGGCGGGCGCGGATCAGCGGGTCGAGGGCAGAAAAGGGTTCGTCCATCAAAAGGATCGGCGCATCGGTGACAAAGGCGCGGGCGAGGCCGACGCGCTGTTGCATGCCGCCAGAAAGCTCTCCCACTTTGCGGTCGGCCCATTGGGTCAGGTTGACCAGTGCCAGCTGCTCATCCACCTTGGCGCGGCGCTGGGCTGCGGTTTGGCCGGCGAGTTCCAGCCCGAGGCCGACATTCTCGCGCACGGTGCGCCA
>JBFHGI010000166.1:0-5701 GCA_041583175.1 Pseudorhodobacter sp.
CCCGAGGCCTTCCTCGCCCAGAATGGCCGCCTACCGATACCCGGCCGCGTTCGACTGTTCGAATTCGTCACCAGCGATGACCTGTTTGACACCCCACCTTTCGACAAGATGGTGATTGACGGGCTTGGCGATGGTGCCAAAGCGATCCGTGAGGCAGCACTCAAGGCCTTCGCGAGAGTTGACGTTCGCAAGCGTGAGGCAATCGCGACGAAATGGCTTGCCGAAGGCAATGTGGACATGCGCGCAGCGATGGTTGAGGCCTTATATGCTATCGGAGGGGAGACTGTTACCGCCACCCTTTCCACTCACTTGCAGCAGGAAAAAACCGCGCGCATCCGCACATCCATTGAAGGCTGGCTACAAGCGACGGACAGCGCAAACAATACCGGTGACGAACTGGAAACGGGGTATCGCGCATTGGATGGCAGTACGGTTGAAATCCCTCCCTTGCGTGAACCGGAAGATGGTCCTTGGCCAGAAATCACTACCGAACAACGTGCCCAGTTACTCGCGTTTGGTGAAAAGCTCGAAGAGGATTATCAAAGCGGTCTCAAAACGAAGAGGCCACAATATTACTTGAAATATGCTGCCCCCCTTGAACCAGAGACTTTCCAGCGTCTCGCCGAGAAGGTTGTCAACGGTCAGCCCATTGAACATTCCGAAGCGCATAAGGATATTCACCGGCGGCTAAGGAAACAGGAGGTTGCGGCCTATATCGCGGCGATCCGGTCAACCTATCCGCTGCGCAGTGTGATTACGCAAGATATCGCGAACTTCCCGCGCGCGGTATCCGTCGGTGAATGGGCAGGTTTACAGCGGCTGTCCCAGATTGTTACCGCTTTCCTCGACCGTAGCGATCGCGCCGACTTGCGCTTTCTTGACCAGCTTGCCGCCAAGGCACAGCTTTTGCGGATGCGCAGTCCATCAGATCGCGAGTCACGGGTGACAATGGAAGCAGGGGAATTGCTGCTCCCGCTTTTCTCGCCGCGGGGTGGGGCGACACTTCCGTCATGGCGTTTCCATGCTGTCGGCAATAGGGCAGACGCGATCTGGCCGCTTGTGGCAGAGAACTTCTGGATATTGGATAGCCTGCTCGGGATCGTCCCGAACGCCGCGATCCCGGAAAATAAAGCAACTGCTCTCTATATGCTGGCTTCACTCCCCAAAGTGCCTGCGAAATATGGAACCATTCTGATGGAACTCGTCATGACGGGAACCAAGGATCTGCGCAAAGCAGCGCGCAATTTGCTGAATCACAATGATGGCTATGAGGCGCAACTTGTCGACTTGTGCCAGGACAGCCGACAACAGGTGCGCGCGGATGCTGCAAAATGGTTGGGCGACATTGGGT
Organism: Pseudorhodobacter sp.; assembly: GCA_041583175.1. GTDB lineage: Bacteria > Pseudomonadota > Alphaproteobacteria > Rhodobacterales > Rhodobacteraceae > Pseudorhodobacter. The sequence goes on from JBFHGI010000166.1 coordinate 1,352, forward strand.
ATGTGCCCGCCGTGAAGCCACTGAGGGCACAGTTGAGCAAAGAAAAAAGCGTCGTCGCCAAAGCGGCGATACTATCAGCGCTTCAGGCCTTAGGGCAGGACATTTCCGCGCATATCGGCGCCGATGCCTTGCTTAAGGAAGCCAGCGCCGGCTTGAAAAAGGCGAACTTCAAGGATGTTGACTGGCTGAGCCTGACCAACATACCGCAGGTCCATTATCGCAACGGTGCCCCGGTGCCCGCCGAGGTGTTGCAATGGTGGATCGCGCTTGCAGTCAAGCTAAAAGCCCCCGGCGATATCGCGATATTCTCGCTTTACCTCGACCAGTTGGCCCCAGAGGATGCCAGCCGCCTGTCTACCTGGGTTTTTGATGCTTGGCTCGGCTATGACACTGCCCCGCTCCCCGAAGCGGAAATCGACAGACTTGCGCAGTACCGCCTCGGCTCTATGGGGAAATACTGGTCGTCCTATTTCCCGGAATCGACGGCGACAACAGAGGCTGAAAAGCTGGAAGTTTTGCGCCGCCAATTTCGCAATGACACGCCCAACTCTGGCGCGGCCTCGAAAGGCATTCTGGCCTTGGCCGCCAAAGTACCTCCCTTCCACGCCGTTGCCAAAGTCCGCAGCTATTTGCGCAAGCATGGCGGACGTACCAGTCAGGCGCTTTCGTTGCTGGAACTCATGGCAGCCAAAGGCGATGCAATGTCGCTGCAAGTGGTGATCGCCGCGGCAACGCGGTTGCGTCAGAAGGGTGTACAGGCCAAGGCCAACGACCTGGTGCAGGCCGTGGCAGATAGCAACGACTGGACGATGGATCAACTTGCTGATCGCACCGTCCCCACCGGGGGGCTGGATGATGACGGGCAGTTGGAGCTTGTCTGCTCGGGCGGTGAAAAGCTCTATGTCGCGCGGCTAGACGAAAAGCTGAACCTTGCGTTGTTCAACCCCGATGGAAAACCGGTCAAGTCTTTGCCCTCTGGCACGGATGATGAAACCAAGGCGTCGAAATCGGCCCTTTCAGCGGCCAAGAAAGAGATCAAGCAAGCTATCCAGTTCCAGTCCGCCCGCCTGTTTGAGGCGATGTGTTGCGGACGCCGCTGGGCGATCGAAGACTGGACTCGTGACTTCCACGAACACCCGTTGATGCGCAAGCTGGTCGAACGCCTGATCTGGCAAGGCCTGAACGCCGAGGGCGAGGCCATCGCGGCGTTTCGCCCCACAGCAGAGGGAGAGTTTATCGACGCCTCCGATTGCGATGTGGACCTGTCCGGCTTTACATCTCTGCAATTGGCCCATGCTTCAAGCTTGACCGAAAATGCCGCGACAGCATGGCGGCAACACATGAAAGATTACAAGGTCTCCCAGCTATTTGACCAAGTGCGCAATAATCTTCCCCGGCTGACCAGTGACATGGCCGACGAAACCGATATCTCGGACCGCAAAGGTTGGGTCTATGACACCTTTACCCTGCGCGGCGAAGCCACCCGCGCCGGATGGGAACGGGGCGACGCCCTCGATGGTGGAGGTTTTGATTGCTATACACGTCAGTTTGGCAGCGTCGGCCTTGTCGCGGTGCTGGAGTTTTCCGGCAACCATGTCCAGCAAGAAAACATCCCCGCAGCCATCAAGACCCTATACTTCGAAAAATGCCCTGCGGGGCAGTCGCGCGGCTATGGGTCGGGGCAAAAACTCCGGCTTGCTAAGGTTCCAGCGGTTCTGCTGGCAGAATGCTGGGCCGATTTGCACAGGATCACAGCCAAAGCCAGCTATGACCCGAATTGGGAAAAGGTTTGCCCGTGGTAGAGCTTGTTCAACGCGCCCCAGCCGAGACCAAATTCGCTGCGGAATTGAAAACCCTTGCTGCGCATGACACTGCCCCCCGCCCACCCGGCTGGCAACTTTCATCGCGCGCGGTGCGCAGCTTTGTCTTGGGCGATGCCACGTTGGGCGTCAGCCGGAAATTCTTTGGGGACGACGCGTTGGTGGACCGCTCTATCGTGTCGCTCATGGGGCATCAGGGGTTGATGCTGGTGGGTGAACCCGGCACCGCGAAATCCATGCTGTCAGAGCTTTTCGCAGCGGCCATCGGCGGCAGTTCCACACTGGTTGTCCAAGGCTCTGCTGGTGTGGTCGAAGACCATCTGCGCTATGGCTGGAACTACGCTTTACTGCTGGCCGAGGGGCCGAGTGAGCGGGCGATGGTCCCCTCCCCCCTGCTGACGGCAATGCGCAAAGGTCAGATTGCGCGGATCGAAGAGTTGACCCGTTGCGCCCCTGAAGTGCAGGACGCGATGATCGCCCTGATGTCCGAGAAAACCATTGTCGTGCCAGAACTTGGCCCACAGATGGAGTTTCGGGCCGCGCCGGGCTTCAATGTCATAGCCACAGCCAACCTGCGCGATCGGGGCGTGCATGAAATGTCGAGTGCGCTGAAACGGCGTTTCAACTTTGAAACCGTCCACCCCATTGCCGATGCCGAATTTGAAAAGCGTCTGATTGCGGCCCAACTTGCTGAACGGATGGCGGGTCAGCCCTTGACGGTTTCGATGCCCGAGGAAGTGCTGGATTTGGTCGTCGCTGTCTTCCGCGATTTGCGTCGTGGCGTTACCGCTGATGGGGCCGCCGTTCCGGTGCCGTCTTCCGTAATGTCCACGGCCGAGGCTGTAAACACGGCCCATGCTGCGATGCTCTCTGCGGGTTATCTCGATGGCGGGCCGGTTACGGGCGCGCATGTGGCGCAGCAGTTACGCGGGGTTGCTTTCAAGGACGACCCGGAGGATGCGCGCAAGTTGCGGGCCTATACCGACCAGATCGCCAAGGTCCGCGCGCGCGGCAGCAGCACTTGGGCGGCTTTTCACAAAGCCGCGCGTGACGCAGATGCCGGGCGCTGAGCCCGCCCCGCCCCGGCTCTTCCAGCCGGAGCGGGGGTATTGGATTGCACCCGTTCGCCACCACTCGCCCAGCTGCGCCTGGGCCGTGCGCGCGATGATCCGGGAACTGCGCCCCTCCAGCATCTTGATCGAATGTCCCGCGGATATGTCGCCACTGATTGATGCGATCTGCGACCCGCGCACCCGCCCACCTATTGCCGCTGTCAAACTGCGGGACGGGCGCGCCATATATGCGCCATTTTGCGCCCATAGCCCCGAGTTTGTGGCAATGCAAACGGCGCAGGACGTCGGGGCCGCGATCCGCTGGATCGACTTGCCCGCAGATCACCGGCATGATGACATCCCTGACGAGGAAGGACCGATACCCCTTGCTGATGAGGCGCGTTTTGATCAAAGCGCTTATGTCGCAGCGCTCTGCGCGAGAACGGGATGCCGTGACGGTTTTGAACTTTGGGATCACCTGTTTGAAAGCCGTTTGGGGCAGCCGGATTGGCGGGCGCTGCTGGGGGATATCGGCATCTATTGTGCAGGCATCCGCGCCGCTACCCCGGAAGCAGAGATTTCCCGGAGCGGCGACCTAGCGCGCGAAAAAGCCATGTCTGGCCAGATTGCAGCAGCGCTGGAAACGGGGTCTGTCGTGGCTGTGGTTGGCGGCTTTCACGCCCCTGCGCTTAGCGACCCCGAAGGTCCGCCGCCTACCGTGCCAAAGATGCAAGACAGTTGGCTGATCGGCTATAGCCATGCCGCAATGGATGCCCTGGCGGGCTATGGCGCGGGCCTGCCCCAACCGGGGTTTTACAACGCGCTCTGGCAAGCCGCAGAACAAGCCGGCGGCGTACCGCACTGGCGTGCCCTCTCTGCCGATTTGCTTGCGGATTTCACGACGGCGATGACAACGAAGGGTCACCCCGTCTCATTCCCGGCCAAAGTCGAAACCCTGCGCATGGCCGAAACGCTTGCGGGCATGCGCGGACGGCAAGCCGTCTTGCGCCACGATATGTTTGACGGAGTTCAGGCGGCGTTGACCAAGGGCGAAGTTTCAGGCCGCGAGCATTGGTCCGAACGCCTGCGCCAGCATTGGCACGGCACCGCCCTTGGCGAGGTGCCCAGTGGCACCCGCTCTGTCCCGCTGGTGGAAGACGCCCGCAACCGTGCGCGGGCGCATCGACTTGATATCTCCGATACGTTGGAAAAACGCCGCGCGCTGGATATCCACCGCAAGCCCGCGCATCTGGCAACCGCGCGTTTCTTGCATGCCATGACCCTGCTGGACACCAGCTTTTCCCGTTGTATCACCGGACCGAATTATACAAACGGCCTCGGCTCTGATCGGCTGTTTGAGGAATGGACCTATAGTTGGTCGCCAATGGTGGAGACGCGGCTGATCGAACTGGCCGCCAGCGGGAAGGGCGAAACGGTCCTGTCAGCTTGTCTGGCGCAAATCTGGGCGAGGCGAGAGG
>JBFHGI010000167.1:0-5677 GCA_041583175.1 Pseudorhodobacter sp.
CTGGAACAAAATCACCTTCAGTGACGGCACCAGCCACTAAATGTCTGTGGAAGTTGGGGCTGCTTTTGTGGCCCTTTGCGACTTCGGCGGTGGCGATCAACCTGTTCATGCTGGGCCTGTTGGGGCAATGGCTGGGCCTGCCCGCAATGTCACCTGTGACCGCGCTGTGGTGGTGCCTGCCTTTGGGCCTGCCCGCAACCTATGCCGCCGCCCGTTGGGTGCGCAGCCTGATCGCACAGGCAAGCTAGGCAATAGCAGCCATCAGCATGCGTTCTGTCTGCCGGGTTTTGACTTCGATCAAGACATGCTGCGCTTGGCCATCCTAAAAGACGCAGAGATTTACTCAGGTATTGAGTCTCCTGCATGGAAAGGCCCGCAAGATGAAGTTGAAAGAGTTGAACTTGGGGGACCGCGCCCAGATCAGCGGCTTTGCGGAAAGCTCCGCCGCCTATCGGCGCAAACTTCTGTCAATGGGCCTGACGCTTGGCGCGCAATTCACTGTGCAGCGCATCGCGCCTCTGGGCGACCCGATCGAAATCCGGCTGCGCGGCTACGCGCTCAGCCTGCGCAAAGAGGAGGCGGACGCCCTGAACCTGTGCCGTATCGCCATATGACAGCGCCGCTGACCATTGCCATCGTGGGCAACCCGAACTGCGGGAAAACCACTCTTTTCAACGCGCTGACAGGGTCGCACCAGCAAATCGGCAACTGGCCGGGCGTGACGGTCGAACAGAAAATCGGTAGGTTGCAGCATGGCGGTCAACCGATCTGGCTGATTGATTTGCCGGGCGTCTATTCGCTCTCCGTCACCGATTCCGGCTCCATAGATGAAAGGCTGGCGCGGGATTTCATCCTGACCGAACGGCCCGACCTGATCGTCAACGTCCTCGACGCCGCCAATCTGGAGCGTAATCTCTACCTGACCACCCAGCTTTTGGAAATGGGTGCACGGCTGGTCGTGGCATTGAACATGATGGATATCGCCCGGCTGCGGCGGATCAGGATTGATCCGCAAGCACTTTCGGAACAGCTAGGATGCCCCGTGGTGCCCATCGTGGCGTCGGGAAAGACCGGGTTGACGGAACTGCGGGATCAGATGATCGCGCCCCCCGCCTTGCCCCCGCAACCCACCCGTTTCAGCCCCGAGATCGAGGCCGCGCTGGCAGCCTTGCTGCCCGAAATGGTCGCCACCCAAGGGGCCGGGACGGCGCGCTGGCGGGCCATCAAACATCTGGAAGGCGATGTGCTTCGCCCCGAGATGACCAATGCGGATCTCCAAGCCCATGCGGCGCAGGTGCGAAAGGCGCTGGAGGCCGAAACCGGCGTCGAGGCCGATACGCTGATCGCCTGCGCCCGTTACGATCTGGTTGCCAATCTGGTCGCCAGTGCCGTCAACCGGCTGGATGAGGTCAGCCGCCCGCTATCGGACCGGATTGACCGCGCGGTTTTGCACCGTCTCTTCGGCATCCCGATTTTTCTGGGCGTGATGTATCTGATGTTCATGTTCACCATCAATATCGGCGGTGCCTTCATCGACTTTTTCGATATTGCGGCGGGCACAGTATTTGTCGATGGCGCGGCGGTGCTGCTCGGGCAGGTCAACGCTCCCGCTTGGCTGGTGACGGTGCTTGCGCAAGGGGTCGGCGGCGGTATCCAGACGGTCGCCACCTTCATTCCCATCGTGGCCTGCCTGTTTTTCGCGCTCTCGGTGCTGGAAGACAGCGGCTATATGGCCCGCGCCGCCTTTGTGATGGACAGGTTCATGCGGATGATCGGTCTGCCCGGCAAAAGCTTCGTGCCACTGATCGTGGCGTTTGGCTGCAACGTGCCCGCAATCATGGCAACGCGCACCTTGGACAGTGACCGCGACCGCGTCCTGACGGTGATGATGGCGCCCTTCATGTCATGCGGCGCGCGCCTGCCGGTCTATGCACTGTTTGCGGCGGCCTTCTTTCCAACCGGCGGGCAAAACATCGTCTTCGGGCTTTACTTCCTTGGCCTTCTGGCTGCCGTGGGCACAGGGCTTTTGCTGAAAGCCACGGTTTTGCAGGGCAAGCCAACTCCGTTTGTGATGGAACTGCCGCCCTATCACCTGCCCACGCTCTACGGCCTTGCCACCCGCACCTGGCACCGCCTGCGCGATTTCCTGCAAGAGGCAGGGCAGGTGATCATCGTCATGGTCGCCGTGCTTGCCTTTCTGAACTCGTGGGGGATGGACGGCAGTTTCGGCAATGACAACGGCGAAAACTCGGTGCTGTCCGAAATCGGGCAATCGCTGACACCTGCCTTCGCGCCGATGGGGATAGAACAGGACAACTGGCCCGCAACGGTGGGTATCTTCACCGGAATTCTGGCGAAAGAGGCCGTTGTCGGCACGCTGAACACGCTTTACGGCGGTGCTTCGGGGGCAGAGGAGGGCGTGTTTTCCCTGACCGCCGGTTTCAAGGACGCTGCGGCGACCATCCTCCCCAATCTTTCTGCGGCCCTCGGCATGGCGGGCGACCCGCTGGGCCTGAACCTTGGTGATATTGCCGATGTCGATGCGGCAGCCGAGGCGCAAGGCGTCCAAAGCACCACCTTCGGGTCAATGGCCGCGAGATTCGACGGGCAGGCCGGGGCTTTTGCCTATCTGCTGATGATCCTGCTCTATATGCCCTGCGTGGCCGCCATGGGCGCGATCTGGCGCGAGACGGGGTGGAAATGGGCGAGTTTCGCGAGCCTGTGGACCATGGGGCTGGCCTATGGCTCGGCAGTGGTGTTCTACCAAGCAGCGACCTTCGCGCGGCATCCGGCGGCGTCGCTGTGGTGGATCGGCGGGGTGCTTGGCGCCCTTGGCCTTGTCGCGGTGATCCTGCGGGGCGTGGGGCAAAGGCGGCGCGCGCTTGTGCCCGTGGCAGGGGGCTGAGATGTCTTTGCTTTTGACCTTGCGAAACCATGTCGCGGAGCAAGGCGCGGTCAGCTTGCAAGACCTTGCCAACCGCTTTCGCCACCCGCCCGATGCGCTGCGCGGGATGCTGGAACACTGGGTGCAAAAAGGGCTGATCCGCCGACAGATCGAAACCTCGGCCTGCGGCGGCTGCGCCATCTCCAAATGTGGAAGCTGTGCCGTGCCCGCGCAGACCGAGCTGTTCATCTGGCAAGGTCAGCCGCCGGCATAGCCAGCCGAGAGGATAAATCTGTTGCATCGGTGCGCCGAATGCATAATGGGTATTCACAATGCCCATTAAATCAGGGGAGCGACCCCGACATGCGCCTTACCACCTTTACCGATTACGGCCTGCGGATGCTGATGCGGATGGCAAGCGCGCCTGATCGTGCCTTCTCGACAGCCGATCTCGCGCAAGAATTTTGCCTGCCGCGCAACCACCTCAGCAAGATCATGCAATGTCTGTCGCGCGGCGGGTTTATTGAAACCCGGCGCGGTGGCGGCGGGGGGGCGAAGCTGGCCAGAGCACCGGATGAAATCCGTCTCGGCGATCTGGTCCGGTCGCTAGAAGCCGGCCAGCCGCTTGTGGAGTGTTTCGGGGCCGATCCGCATGGCTGTACGATTCTCGGGCAATGTCGCCTCAAGGCCAAACTGCGTTCAGCGGAAATGGCCTTCCTCGCCCATCTTGACGCCTCGACTCTTGCCGATGTCGCCCTCGGCGGGGTCACGGCGAAGCCGCATCTTTGAAACGCATCGGGTCCCCTCGCATGCCGGCATGAAGATGCAGGGAACCACGTTGCAAAGACCCGGCGCGCGTGCGCTCAGGCCGCGCGCCGTTCTGCCACGGGTGCAACCGTGGCCATGCTTGGCGCGAACATCCGGCTTAGCAATGTACGGCTTTCATAGGATTTCAGGCAGCGGCGGGCGGTGGGGCCATGACCTTCGACATGATCGCGGAACATCGGATAGGCGGCAAACAACTCTTCCCGGGCCAATGGGTGCAAAGCCCGAAGGCCCTCTGGCGCCAGATGGAAGCTTTCTGTCTCGGCCCCTTCGGCAAAGATCACCTGATGGCAATCGAACATCAGATGGATATAGGTGACCTGTGTCACAGGTGCTGGCACGGCGCCCTCAAACCCCAGCATGTGAACCGCGGGAATGAAAACCTCCGCCTCGCCAAACAGCAATTCGGCACGCCAGTCGTCAATCAACAGACGATGCTGCGGTGAAACGATCAAATCGCGCCGCCCGCCTGTCAGCAGGGGCGACAAGCGGATCGGGGCGTGATCGCCCCAACCGGTCACAGTCGAACGTCCGGCCCAACCCAGCGGCTGTGGCCCGTCATCCTTTGTTAGCACAAGATCTCCGGGGCGCAGCGTTTCGACCGCGCGATCGCCCTCTGGGGTGGCAATCATCGTGCCGGGGGTGAAACAGATGATATGCTCGATATTTGTAAAGTGCAGGATGGTGCCATCCAGCAGGGTTACCGAGCCGTCAAAGGCATCGGGATCGCTGGCTGACGGAGTTCGGACAAGGCTGCCGGGCACACCAAGCCCGTTGAGATCAAGCGTATCGCCACCAGGCTCGCCCGTTGTGCCACCGTTGATTGTGATGGTGCCTGAACCCGGCTCTCCCAGATCGGTGAGGATAAAGAGATCTTCACCATCACCGCCATCGGCATAGTCGGATTCGGCGATATAGATCGTGTCGTTACCCGCATTGCCGATCAGCGTATCAGCGCCGGTGCCGCCATATAGCGTATCGGCACCATCGCCGCCGCTCAGCGAATCCGCACCTGCACCGCCGTAAAGCAGATCATTGTCCGCACCGCCCGACAGCGTGTCATTTCCGGCCTCGCCATAAAGCGTGTCATCCCCAATGCCGCCATCGACCAGATCATCGCCAGAAGAGGCCAGCATGGTATTGAAGTGGATATCCGACACCCACAGCGCCTGTCCGCTTGACTCGCCATTGGCATAGGTGATCGAGACTGACGCGACCGGGCCTGCAATGGTCACCAACGCGTTGCCCGCCGCATCGCCGACACTTTCGGACGAGTTCCCCGCGGTGATGGTATTGCCTGAAACGGTGTCATTGCCCCGTGGCGTGATGGTGACGGCGACGGGGTTCCCGCTCGCATCCAAGGCTGTCACCGTGATGATGTCACGCCAGGACCCCGACGCGTAGTCAATATCGTTCAGGGAAAAGCTGACGTTGGTTACCGTATCCGCGATGCCTGCCGTGTTCGATGAAAAGTCTATGTTGGTCGTGACGTTCGTGCCCACACCCGTACCAGCCAGCGAAAGGTTCGACGTCGGGTTGAAAGGATCGGACCCCGTAACATAGGCAACATCGGTGCTTTCGATCGTGACGCCGGTTGTCCGTGCTGTGGTCGCAAAGCTCACATCGACCGTCATATCGCCCGTGACTTGCGAAATGCCACCCGCGATGCTGGCTTCATCTGCGCCTGCCGCGTTCCAGTTCAGGGATTCGCTCCCGGTGGCGGGCGCCGCCCCATTGAAATCGCCATACAGCAAGTCATTGCCGCTGCCGCCATATAGGCTGTCATTCCCGGCACCGCCAAAGACGGTATCATTGCCTGCCCCGGCGACGATGCTGTCGTTATTGCCATCCGCTCCGCCACCGAGCCCATCGTCAACGGCATCTCCGTCCAGATCGACAGAGCTTCCGTCGATCAGGTCATTGCCTGCTGTGCCTTCGACGATACCGTTTGAATAGCTCGGGTTGCCC
>JBFHGI010000168.1:0-5628 GCA_041583175.1 Pseudorhodobacter sp.
AGACAAAGCAAATCTCGTCGCCCTGTTCATACCAATGCCCGATGCGGCAGGTGTCATCGACAAAAGCCCAGCGCACCCGACGGTTGGACAGATACTGCTCCACACCGTAAATCTCGCCGTTGGATGCGTAGGTCAGTGTTTTGCCGGTGGAATAGGCCTCGAATTCCTTGCCGCTCATCGGGTCTTCACCCGCGAAGACCGGAGTGGAAAGTAGCAGGGCGGACAGCAGGGCAAAGCGCATAGGCGGGGCCTTTCAGGATCGGATCAGCACAGGCAGCATGTCGTAAAAGCCGGTCGATTTCCAGTCACGCTTGCGTTGATTGGGCCGGAGTTTGCCAATTGGCCAATCGTCGCGCCATGACACGCTTCCAGCGGCGTGGCAGCAGCGCGAGACTACAGCAAATCGGTAAGGGGTAGGGCAGATAGGGCGCGTCCCCCCGCGCTGGAAGGCGCAGGGCGGCATAGGGGCGCGAGGGGTGGGCGTGATGGTCGGAATGGCGCGGGGCGTTCAGCATCAGCGCCGAGGAAAACCAATGCGGGGCGTTCCAGCTATGCCGCTCGGACACCGGCTCAAGACTGCCATCGGGGCGCGTGGCGCGCTGCAAACCATAATGCTGGACGTAATCGGCCAGAAGCAACTGGCTATGCCCGTAAACCGCCAGTGCCAGCCATACAGCCAGCCCTGCAATTCCCGCCAGTGCAAAGCCCAAAAGCAGCGAGGCCAGCGAAATCGCGCCATAGATCAGATAGGGGTGCAGCCCCGGTTTTCCCTGCCTGCGCGCGCTTTCCGCCAGCCAACCAAGGCGAAAGGACCCCGCCCATGCACGCGGCCAGAATTGATAGAAACTCTCGCCCGCCCGCGCTGTATTCGGATCGGCCAGTGATGCCGCGTGCCGGTGATGCACAAGGCGATGCGCCGAGGCATGATGCCCGAACAGCATCGTCGCATAGACCGTGACGCCCAACCAATAAAGCCCGCGATTGCCGCGGTGGATCAGCTCATGCGCCGAAGGGTTGGAAACCTGGCCGAACCATTGCCCCGCCCCCAGCGCCAGAACGACCCTTTCCCACCCCGCCAGCCCGCTTTGCCCCGCCACCGCCCAGACCGTCAGGGGGAAGGCGACCAGATGCGCCAAGCCCAAAGCGACAAGCAAAGCATCAGCGGCAGGAAACTCCGTTCCTTCCGGTGCGTCAGGGGCCACCATGGGCGTGACCTGATCCAGCACGGCCGTCAATAGCCCCATGTAAAGCAGGGTGGCCAATGCCCAAATCCCGCCAAGACCTGTCCCGAGCAGCAGCAGGCCGAAGGGGGCGAGTGCGGCAAGGGCGAAGAGGGGCATCTTGGGCATTGGGCATTTCCTGCGGGACGGAGTTGGGCCATAACATACCCACCGTAAAGGGTTAGGGAAGTAAAATGAGTCTCGATCTGTTGCGACATGATGTGGTGCCGCTTGTCCTCGTCGCCTCGGCTGTCCTGTGTTTCGGCATCTACTGGGTGCTTTGGTCCGGTCGTGACAGTGTGAGCCTGACAGGGGCATTCGTGAAATCAGGGGCAACGGGATTGGTCGCGCTGACCCTGCTGCTGGATGCAAGCCTTTTCACCTCGCGCTTGCATCCCGACAGTCTGCTCTGGCTCATGGCATTGGGGCTGCTGTTCGGTGCGATCGGCGATTTTGCCTTGGCGCGTCGCAGCGATCGCGCTTTTCTGTCGGGGATGGCCGCTTTTGCGATCGGCCATGTGATCTATGCGGCGGCGCTTTGGGATAGGAGCGAGGCTATCCGTGACGCCTTGGCAGCGAAGGGCGCGACGCAATCCTATTCCATTGGCCAGTGGATTGCGCTTGTGGGTCTGCTGGTGCTTCTGGCCTCGACCGAGTTCTGGTTGGCGCCGCGCACAGGCAAACTGCGTTGGCCGGTGCGCGGATATGTTGTGGTCATCGGGGCCATGGCGGCGGTTGCCATCCTGCTGACCGATTACACCCTCGTTGGTGTCCTGCAACTGGGGGCGGGCCTGTTCGTTCTATCCGATCTCTTGCTGGCGCTGCGACTGTTCGTGGTGACTGACGCGCGCGCAAAACGCATGCTGTCGCTGGCGCTCTGGCCTGCCTATTGGCTAGGGCAGATGCTGCTGATGGTCGGGGCGCTGGGCTATTGGATCGCGTTGAAAGGCTAGGCCCTTTCAATAGGCGCTGGAATTGACTAGGTGAAGGGAAACCATTGCCAAGGCGGAGGCGCGATGTCCTTTTTCAAGAAACTGAAAGACCGGATGTTCCGATCCTCGGACAAAATCGGTGACGGGCTGGAAGCATTGGTCGCAGGGAGCGAGGAAGATGCGGCGCCCGAAGCACCGACGTCGATAGCCGAGCCGCAGACCGCCGCCCCCCCGCTTGCGCCAGTTGAACGCGAATCTGCGCAACCGGCAGCGGAGCCTGCTGCCGCGCCACGGCCCGACCCGACGCCCGTTCCTGCTACCGCTCAAAAAACCGGCATCCTCGGCCGCCTGATGGGGCGTGAACCCACCGAGGCGAAACGGGAGTTTGACGATGCCATGCTCGAAAGCCTGGAGGAGGTTTTGATCGAAGCGGATATGGGCGTGGAAACCGCGCTGCGTGTTACCGCCAATATCGCCGAAGGCCGCATGGGCAAGCGCGTCTCTGCGCGTGAGATCAAAGAAGCGCTGGCCGCCGAAGTCACCCGGATCATGGAGCCAGTGGCCAAGCCGATGCCGCTGTATGCCAAGCGCCCGCAGGTGGTTCTGGTCGTTGGCGTCAACGGCTCTGGCAAGACCACGACGATCGGCAAACTGGCAAGCCAGTTCAAAGCCGCTGGCAAGTCGGTAGTCATCGCGGCGGGGGATACGTTTCGCGCCGCGGCGGTGGAACAGTTGCAGGTGTGGGGGCAACGCGCAGGCGTGCCGGTCCTGACTGCACCCGAAGGTTCCGACCCGGCCAGCCTTGCCTTCGAAGCTATGACCAAGGCGCAGGAAAGCGGAGCGGACCTCTTGATGATCGACACCGCAGGCCGGTTGCAAAACCGCGCCGATCTGATGGAAGAGCTGACCAAAATCGTCCGCGTCATTCGCAAAAAAGACCCCGAGGCCCCGCATAACACCTTGCTGGTGCTCGATGCCACAACCGGTCAGAACGCGGTCAACCAGGTTGAGATTTTCCGCAAGATCGCCGATGTTTCCGGCCTTGTCATGACCAAACTCGACGGCACCGCCAAAGGCGGCGTCCTGGTCGCATTGGCCGATAAATTCGGCCTGCCCATCCACGCCATTGGTCTGGGCGAACAGATCGACGACCTCGCCCCATTCGACCCGGAGGACTTCGCCGCCGCCCTCGTCGGTCTTGAGAAATGAGCCTGTTTTCATCTGGTCAAAAATATCCCGGGGGGTCCGGGGGGCTGGCCCCCCGGCTTTCGGTCTGGTCCGGGGGGCCGCCCTCTCTGACTTTGAGTCATTCGAGCGATTGGATGGGCGCCCTCGAAGGCACTGGCACCGGTCATGAACTGGCCTTGACGCGGGCCGGGGGCGGCCACTTGTTTCGTCGTGGCGTTGCCGGCGCTACAGTTGCATTTTCCAGTTTCGGCTCCATCTTGATGGCGATGCGACCGGATAATGCGGGCGAGGCTCTGGTATCTCGCGACACCTCGACCGTGTTTGCGTCCTGATCGGTTGGCTGGTTTCGAAGGCGCGCGTTACAAGGGCTTAACCGGGTCTGATGGCGTTGATTGTGGAAATGATGGGATAATTTATGGCGGAAAAGAAGATCAGCGGCGGGTTGAAGCTTTTGCTCGAACTGGGGCCGGTAGCCGCGTTCTTTATCGGCTATGTCAAGCTGAAAGATCAGGTCTTTACCATTGGCGGCACCGATTATGACGGCTTTATCATTGTCACGGCGGCTTTCATCCCGCTGATGCTGATCTCAACCGGCATACTCTGGGCGTTGACCGGAAAGCTGTCCAAAATGCAGATCATGACCGTGATATTGGTCGTGGTTTTCGGCGGGCTGTCGGTCTGGCTGAATGACGAGCGGTTCTTCAAAATGAAGCCCACGATGATCTACGCGCTTTTCGCGGGCATCCTTGGCTTCGGGCTTTTGCGTGGCGAATCCTATCTGAAAGCCGTGATGGGAGAGTTGTTGCCGATGGAGCGGGAAGGCTGGATGATCCTCACGCGGCGGTTGGCGCTGTTTTTCGCGGCGCTGGCCGTGATGAACGAAGTGATCTGGCGCGGCTTTTCCACCGAAGTCTGGGTTAATTTCAAAACCTTCGGACTGACGGCGGCGATGTTCCTGTTCTTTATGACCCAGAGCCGCGTCTTTGCCAGATATGGCGTCGAGGACGCAGCTCAAAATTCCGATAAGGACGCCTGAGCAGGGCCTTAGCCCGCATTTGCTGGCGGCTCTGCCAGATTGCCTGCCACCTCGGCCCGCTCTTTCACCCGCTCCAGCGGGGTTTCATCGCGGAATAGCTGGGTCTGGATTTCGAACGGAATATCGATCCCTGCTTTCTCCAGCGCGGCTTTGACGCGGGTGAGAACGGCGACGCGGGTGCCAATCACGGGGCCACCGCGTTTGACCCACCAACGCAGGCGGATCGTGACCCAGGAGGCATCAAGCGACCATGGGAGGGCTTGCGGCGCGGGGTCGGCCTCCAACCCTTCGATGCCTTTGACCGCGTCGAGCATGATCTGGCAGGCTTCGTCAATATTATCGTCATAGCCGATGCCGAAATCCAGTTGCAGGCGCCGCGCATCATAGGCGGTGATGACTTGCACCACATCGGTATAAAGATCGGCATTGGGGATGATAACGCGCTGTCCGTCATAGGTGCGGATCAGCGTGGCGCGGCTTTCGATCCGCTCTACCGTGCCTTCATTTCCGCCGACAATGATCTCATCGCCCACGTCGAAGGGCTGGCGCAGCAGGATCAACATGCCGGCCAGCCAGTTTTGCAAGATGTCCTTGAAAGCAAAGCCAATCGCGACAGAGCCTATGCCGAGGCCCGCCACAAGATCGCCCGGATTAAGGCTGGGCAGAACAATGGTCAGGGCGATCATCGCGCCGAAGGCAAATACTGCCCAGCGGATGAAGCCGCCAAACACCTCTCCCAGATTGCCGCGCCCGCGTGTGGCGGCCGTTTTGCAGACCAGATATCCGACAACCCGCGCTACGTACCACATCACCACCGCAAATATGATTGCGACGACGATGTTTGGCAGTAAGCGGGTTGTCGCGTCGAGCCAACTGTCGATTTGGGCGAGTGCCTTTTCAGGATTGAGATCGATTGTCGCTGTGTTTTCTGCGCTTTCGGTAGCCATCCTGCTGCAATTCGCCTTTTCGCTGTTTACCCGGTTTCCCCGAAGGGCCCCGAATTTGGGGTCTGCCGTCATAACGCCGCAGCTCATCATGAGTTCCGAAAAAATTGCAACAGGTTGCGGGCCTGCGCCGGAAGCGGGCGAGATTGCTTTAATTTTGTCGTAGTCTTGCCCGAATTGGATGGCAGATCGGCAGCGGGGATGTAAAAGGAGGCTGCCATGCACGGGCGCATTTTTCTGACTCTGCGCATTTTTGTCGCGCTGTTTGAGAATATTCCGATGATCGAGGCCCGCACGATGCTGCCTTC